>CAYPYL010000034.1:0-8804 GCA_964414605.1 uncultured Dehalococcoidaceae bacterium | reverse complement strand
TGAAATTGGTGGTCATTTTCTTGATGTACTTGCTGTATTTATCGCCCCTGGTTGCGGAGGCGGACCTGGGCGAGACGGCTTCGGCCTGATAAGCGTCCGCCAGGCCGATGGTGTAATGGACGATGGGCCTTTTCAGGCTTTTTACTGTAACCGGACCGTGCGGCAATCCCTTGGGAACCAGCACGCACGAGGGCTCGTTGAAGACATGCTCCTCCTGCTCTTCGCCGAGCAATACCGATACTTCCGCCCCGAGGTCGAAGATATCGGTATTTTTCGTCCCTTCAAAGACGAGGATTTCATCGTAGGGGTGCACCAACATTCCCTTGAGGGGATGGAACGTGCCGGGTTTTTTCACAAATCCGTAAGAAAACTGCGCGTTGAACCCTTCCATATCACTGGCTTCCATCCAGATACGGGGCTCGGCATAAAGACCTTTAGGCGCGTCCTTGATGAGCGCGGGTTTTATAAGGTGTGTGAATTCTTTTGTTGCCATTTTTCTTTTCTCCTTTATCCAATTTTTGTTTCTAATATTCCTTAAAGACAGGCTCCCCTACAGGGTCTGCCTTTTTCATTCACGGATACCCTATAACGGGACTACTCTCCCTCCCCCGCCGCTCGACCGAAGCTTCTTTCAGGTTCGTACCTGCCCAGCGGTATGCCGCCGCTGACGTTCAGCATTTGCCCGGTGATATAGGAACTCCATTCCGAACAAAGGAACAGGTTAGTATAGGCGATATCCTCCGGCAGGCCGACTCTCCCGATAGGCGAAATCTTGCCCATCTGGTCCATCATGGGGCCTCTTTCTTCCGGTGGAACGTTGGACAGGACGGGGTCCCAGAACGGCGATTTGACAGGGCCGGGTAAAATACCGTTGACGTTGATATTACTGGGGCCGAGCTCGTAGGCGAGGTTATAGACCAGCCCGATGATGGCGGCTTTAGCTCCGTGATATTCCACGGACGGGCCGGGAGGACTGTAAACGCCCATCGAGGAAATGAGGACAATCTTGCCGTATTTCCGCTTCTTCATGTAAGGTACCACTTCCTTGCAGAAGAATACGTGGCCTTTATAATTAAGGTCCGTCATCAGGTCGAAAAGGGCTTCCTGGGTATTCTCCACGCCCCTGGCGGGTCTTGTCGCCGGGTCTCTTCCTCCGATAACGCTCCCTCCCGCGCTGCCTATCAGGATATGCACCGTGCCGAACTTCTCAACGGTGCGGTCAACGCAGGCCTTTATCTGTGCGGTATCGGTGATGTCACAGTTGACAAAGATAGCTTCCCTGCCCTTTTTGCTGGCTTCCTCGGCGGTTTTCCTCCCCTCCTCCTCCTTGACGTCGGCGATGACGCAGTTACAACCTTCCCCGGCGAAGAGAAGAGCAGTAGCCCTGCCCATCCCCGTGGCGCCGCCATTGATAATGGCAACCTTGTCCGGCAGCAGCGGCTTGTTCATCCTTTTCCTCCTTGAAGAATATCGTCAGATGTTCAACGAATTCTGCAGGGCGAGCACGGACGTTTCCTGCCATCTATGTCGCAAAACGACCTTCAGATTTTTTACGGTGAACCTATTATAAACCTTACCGACGAGGATATCAATAACCGCTTTCACTTCCCTGTACATCATTTTTCAACAGTGATATAATCGGGGACGGAAAGGCAGGTGAGTATGAGTTTAACGAAAAAGGACTACGAAATATTCAGCAAATTCAACTTCGAGCACAAACCTATCGGCGTCAAGTATTCGCTGGGAAAGCCGGAGGGGATAAAGCCGACCGACAAGCTCCTGGCGCTCTGCGAGCTTATCGCGGAAGCCCAGAAAAGCCAACCGTTTTACATCACCACGGACAATATCCAGTGCGGCGAGCAGGTTCTGGGGATACAGGACTACCCGCCGGTGATGTACAGCGGGCAACTGGGGCCGATGTTCTCCATGTTTAAGACCCCGGGCGCCAACCGGCGTATCTATGATTACGTCCCCCATATGGCTAAAGATTCCGTCAAGTATATATCCTGCGCCCGGGTCGACCAGATGAATTTCGAGCCCGACCTGTTGATTATTACCGCCAACGTTACTCAAGCGGAAATCATCCTCCGCGCCAGCAGCTTTTCCGACGGCAAGATGTGGCACAGCAAGGGCTCGACGTGCCTCGCCTGCGCCTGGATATTCGCCCACCCGTACTTAAGCGGCGAGCTGAACTACACCGTCAGCGGACTCGGCTTCAGCATGAAGGCAAGGCAGGCTATGCCGGAGGGATGGTTTATCTTAACATTCCCCTTCGATACCATATCCTCGCTGATTGAAAATCTTAACGATATCGAGTGGGAGCCCTACTGGTTTAAGCTGGGCAGGGACAAATTCGTCGAGGAAGTACAGAAAAAGGAGAAAGAGCTTACCGCCAAACTGGACACGGACTATATCCAGACAACGAAATCGCTGGATGAGTAAGCGGAAAATTTACGGCACATTCCACAATAAAGACGGCACCGCGGATTAACCGGTGCCGTTTAATTTTTACCCGGGTTATTCAAACGCATACAGGTTGCCGTCATGAGAGCCTATGTACAGCGTTCCTTCAGCCACGGCTGGAGAGGAGGTAATTTGGGCGCCGATGTCATAGCTCCAGAGCTTATCGCCGGTGGACCTGTCCACCGCGTACACGATCCCGTCTTTGCCGCCGAAATAGACCGCCGCATTCATAACGGCGGGTGAGGACGTAACCGCATCACCTGTTCTAAACGACCATAATACCTCTCTAGTACCTGAATCCAGGGCCAGCATGTTATCAGCCGCGCCCATATAAATAACATCGTCGGTTATCGTGGGAGAGGAATTGGTTTTTACTCCCCACCCGAGCGGGAGTAACCAGATTAAGCCCGAAGATTTCGGCGGCTTCGGCGCGGCGCCATAAATATACAGTATATCCCAGTATAATTTAATTGTGTGTTCAAAGGGCCAGTTCTTAGCCTGATAATCAATGGCATACATCCAGCCGAAGGAAGTGGTAAAATAGGCGACACCGTCCTCCACCACCGGTGACACCAATATAGAGTCTTTGGTATTAAAGTTAAGGCGGAGGCGTCCGCTGGTGGCATTCAGGACATAACACGAGCCGTCTCCCGACCCGACGATGACAACGCCATCGATAACCGCCGGCGACGAGGTTACCATGCTTCCGGTCCTGAAATGCCACATTTCCAAACCCGTATCGATATCGACGGCGTAAACATAATAATCATCGGAGCCGAAGTATACCACGCCGTCAGCCACGGCCGGCGATGACCTTACCGGATAATTCGCATCGAAAGACCACAGCTTCGTGCCGCTGGAGGCATCCAGGGCGTAAAGCTCGCCGTCGTTGGAACCGCAATACACCACGCCGTTAACCACGGCGGGAGAGGATTCCACCCAGCTGCCGGTCCGGTACGACCATATTTTCTCGCCGGTGGCTGCGTCAAGGGCGTAAATATGATAGTCCCTGGAACCGAAGTAGACAACGCCGTCCACCACCGTGGGCGAAGAATGGATAGCATCGGCGGCGGAAAACGTCCACTTCAGTTCGCCCCGGGGCAGGTCTCCGCCCGGGTCCACCGCGCCGGTACGATGCAGGTCGCGCCGGAACATGTTCCAGTCGCCGCTCTGCGGCGCCGATTCCACTTCTTCAGACAGCCCGAATATAACGTCCGTAAACTGGTACAGGCTGAGAAAAAGCACTAACAGACACACAATCGCGAGCGAGGTTATCCAGATAATCCTGCGTCGTTTGACTATCACCCGCTTTCTAGCTTGCAGGGCTTCACGGTCTACCAGCATATCACACCTGTGTGTAATATTAACGTCTGGGCTGTGCAATGTCAATTTTACGTACGGGGCACCGGGGCGGGGCGGAATCCCCTGGAGGATGACTACCAGTTTGTCCCGGCAGTCTCATCGACCGGAGGGCGGGGGATATGCACGAAAAACATCATAAAAGTTGCCACCGCGGCAAAAACGAGCGCAGTGATAAAGGCTATATTATAACTCCCGGTAGTATCGTAAATCCAACCGTAATAGACCGGAGACAGCAGTCCCATAGGTGCCAGAAAGGTTATCATCATGCCGAGTATGGAGCCGAAATACCGCCGACCAAAATAGCGACCAACGATAAGGATGACCAGGGGCGTTACCGCCCCGGAGCTTAGACCGTAGCACACCAGTAATACGTAAACAGCCGGCAGGTCTTGAAACACGAGGAAGGTGCCCATCCCGATAACCTGAAGCAGGAGGGCCAACAGCAGGAGATACTGTATGCGGTCCTTGGAAACGCGGTCGGCAATCAGCCCGCCGAAAAACCGGGCCGGCACGGTAAAGAATATCATCATGCCCATCATACCGCTGGCGACGGTCTCCTCTATGCCTATGTCCGTTAAAAACGGGAATATATGCACGTTAAAACCGCCGACGATAAAGTTATGCGCGCTGAAACCGACAATCAACAGCCAGTAAGTGCTGGTTTTCATGGCCTGCTTGAAGGTGTATTCCATCTCCTGCGATTCCAGGGCGTAGCCGGCGGTTTTTTCGGTTATTCCCCGTTCTTCACCCTTACTGTCAGACTTCGTTTCGGCACCGTCCGGCAGTAGCCCGTAAAATTCCGGGGGCTTCTGTCTTATCAGCGCACAGGCGAACGGGATACTGGCGAACATGATAATGCCCCAGAGAAGGCAGGTGAAACGCCATCCCTGTGACTCCATGAGAGGCGTGATTATCTGCAGGACAACGATGCCGAAGATGCCGACCACGGCGAATTTAATTCCCTGTGCCAGCCCCCTCCGGCGGATAAACCAGTCGTTGATGGTCTTATCACAGGCAACCGTCAGACCGATATTCAGTCCGAGTCCTATCATGGCGCCCCAGGCCACGTAGTATTGCCATACCTCGGTGATATAGTTCATTAATATCATCCCGGCGGCGGCGACGATGATGCCGAAAACCACTATCCACCTGGGACCGAACCTGTCCGAAAGCCAGCCTACCAGCGGAGAGGTGATGCCTCCTTCAATTCGTCCCATTCCGGCGGCTAAAGATGTAAATGCCCGGTTAATCTCGAACTCGGCGGCAATAGGCTTAAAGAACACGGAAATACCATAAGTATTGAAGCCGTGTCCCAGGCCCGATACGACGCCGATGAACGCCACGGACCACCATCCGAAGAACACGCGGGGACCAGATTTCTTTCTTTCCGGCGGCATTTTACCTCATTTCAAGGCCGGGAAAATATTACGTAATAAGAGACATGTTATAACAGTCAGAGTTTACAAAGTTCGCTAACGTCCAGATTATGCTCCCAGGGACTCCGGGATATATGCATGGCGACAAAGGTGCTCGTCCTGGTGATTTCCGGTATATTGGCAATGACGTTTTTCACGAACTCGTCAAACTCCTTCGGCGTGTGAAAAACAAAAACCCCGATTATATCGTAGGTGCCGGTACAGCCGCAGAGGAAATATACGTTGGGGCTTTTTATCAGCAGCTTCTCCACACGCTCGGCAGCCCCTACTTTAACCTCTATACACATAACGCACATGAAATTGCAGCCCAGCTGCTCGGGATTGGGTATGGCGCTTATTTTCATTGTATTATTTTTCACCAGGCCTTTTACCCTGTTGCGCACGGTTCCTTCCGATACTTCCAGTTTCCTGCCTATCTCCCGGAAGCTCTGCCTGGCATCTTCCTGGAGCTCTCTGATAATTTTCTGCCCGAGTTCATCCAGCATATTACACCTCCTCTGGACGGGGATATGCGAGATACCTTTAATGATTGTACGCATTTTTGCATTCAAATGCAATTTCAAAGACTTGTTGCGCAAAGTAGTATCCGTACAGCCTGCACACCACCTTAGACTGCGCATGGATACATCATCACCGGCGCCGTCAGGATTGATTTTTAACGAACTAGATGTATATAATTATTTACTATCCTTGGGGGAGGGAGCCATGCCAAACAGCGTATACAAGATAATCACGTTGGTCGGTAGCAGTACCGAGTCCTGGGAAAAGGCGGCGGCCAATGCCGTGGAGACAGCGGCCAAGACGCTGAAAGACTTGAGAATCGCCGAAATCGAGGAGCTGGATATGCAGATCGATGCCGGCAAGATCATCAGCTATAGGGCCAAGGTGAAAGTCTCCTTCAAGTATCACGGCAAAGAAGTACTCTAGTGCCGGCCCGCGCCGCGGGAAAAGACGATAGCCGCCCAATCACAGCCGGACCGGTTCACTGATAAAAACACACGGTATTTACTTTCTCCATCCGGCAGTAGCGCGGTCGTAAAGCAGGCGTTTTAACAGGATACTCCCGATATCCCCGCCTACCTTCAAGTCTGCCCTCAACCCGGCGGTCAGCCGCCTCGTCATAATCAGCAAAAACAGGGCGCTGAAACACCAGACCGTCTCCACCGCCTCGCCGCAGTACCAGCTGACAAACGGCAGTACCAGGAAACAGATGAACATACCCACCGGCAAGCTCCGGCTGTACGAGCCGCCGATGAACGATTGTTCGCCCGATTTTCTGAACCGGGCTATCAGCCGCGGCACGGTCCTGACGATTAGTGCGATGATGATGGGTATCACCGCCAGCAGGCCGGGCACGGGCGCCAGCGCAATAACCACGGCCAGGGCGATACTGTTGCCTTTTTCCCCCTCGAACCGGGCAAAGACCGGCCACATCTGGCCGCAGACGGCCGCCAGCCCGGCTAGAGCTACGGAGGCCGGACAGAAGCCCAAACCCTTCGCCACCAGGACAGGCAGGGCACCCTTGATAAATTCCCCCAAGACCCCCAGAACCCCGAATACCTTACCCGCGCGGTACCATAGATTTTCGTGAAAATCGCCGTCAAGCTCTACCCGGCGGAGCTTTCCCAGCAGGGACAAATGCGGCACGGAGCCGAAAATATAAGAACCGACCACCAGGATAATATCAGCCCACATGCTACTTAAGAGGGTAAATAAAATTAAGGGCGCCTGTCAACACGAAGCGCCGTACCGGGTCTGTCTTACCGGTTGTTTGAAAATAACGGGGCGATATGTCAACATTTTATATTGAGAGATATTTACCGGGAGGCAGACATGGAGACAAGAAGACTGGGCAGGACGGGACATCAGAGCAGTATTATCATATTCGGAAGCTTCGCGTTATTCAGGGTCGGGCAGAAAGAAGCGGATGCCGCCCTGGAAAACGCCCTGGATAACGGCATCAATCATATCGACGTATCGCCGGTATACGGTCAGGCGGAAGAGCGTATCGGCTCCTGGTTCAAGAGAAACGGCAAACGGTTTTTCCTCGGCTGCAAGACGCACGAACGACGTAAAGACGGCGCCTGGGAAAGCCTCAATCACTCGCTGGAAACACTGCATGTAGACCATTTCGACCTCTTTCAACTCCACGGCGTAGACAGCCTGGATGTCCTGAACACAGCCCTGGGCCCCGGCGGCGCAATGGAAGCAGTCCTGAAAGCCAGGGAACAGGGAATGGTACGTTACATCGGCATTACCGGCCACAGACCACCCGTCCATAACGAGGCATTGCAGCTCTTCGACTTCGATACCGTGATGTTCCCGTTGAACCGCGTGCATGCCGCCCATCCCCTGGAATGGAACGACTGGCGTCCGCTCTTAAAAACGGCAAAACAGAAAGATATCGGCGTCATGGCTATCAAGTCCGTGGCCAAACAGGCCCGTGAAGGCCCGAACGAGAAAGGATACAACACCTGGTACGAACCTTTCGACGAAGCGAGGGAAATCGAGAAAAGCCTGTGGTATACGCTTAGCCAGGATATAACCGCCGCTGTCATGCCCGGCGAACTGCGACTCTGGCCGATGCTTATCGACGCCGCGAAGCGATTTAAACCGTTGAGCGCGGAACAGCAGCAGCGCTATGTATCGGAGGCATCGCGATACCAGCCGCTGGTCGGTCCGAACATGGACTGAACCAACACGGGAGGAACTATCATGAATGCAGACCGGGTAAAGGAAATCGAGGAGAAAATAGCCGAGCTTAAGTCCAGGTGGCCGGCTCATTCCGTCCCGCCGCACATGTGGCAGCAGCTTGAAGAACTCGAAGAACAGTTGGAGGAGGCCCGCCGCGGGGAGAAGCCGGAAACCGGGTAGCGTTCGTTGACACCGGCAGGCAATTATGCTAATTTACACTAAATCAATCCGGCTGAAGTCCAAACTTTGACATGAAGGGAGAACGCGCATGGTCCGCCTGGAAGATGTAAGCGAAGAAGAAAGAAAGATATTGATGAGTCTCCCCTGCCCCTCCTTCGAGAGCCACCCCTGGGTTAGCGGGCCGCCCCTGGAGAAAAGACGCCTGGCGATAATTACCACCGCCGGACTCCACACGCGCAGCGACCGTCCTTTCCAGATGGACCCCAACGATTTTTACCGCGTCATACCGGGCAATGTACAGTCCAATGACCTGGTGATGTCCCATCTCGCGGCCAGCTTCGACCGCAGCGGCTTCCAGCGGGACTGGAATGTCGTGTTCCCCCTCGACCGCCTGCGCGAGATGGAGAAAGAAGGGAGAATCGGCAGCCTGGCAGATTTCCATTACTCGGTCAACAGCGCCCACCGGCCCGAGGAGCTCGAAGTATGTTCCAGAGAAATCGCGGGTCTCCTCAAGAAAGACGGGGTCGATGCCACTCTGCTCCTGCCCGTTTGACCGGGCTGCACGAGCGCCGTGGGCGTTCTCGGTCACTACCTGGAGGAAAACGGCGTGCCGACGACCGGCATCAGCCTGGTGCGGCCGCACACGGAGACCATCAAGCCGCCGCGGGC
>CAYPYL010000033.1:0-8864 GCA_964414605.1 uncultured Dehalococcoidaceae bacterium | reverse complement strand
TTGCCTGTTACTTCATGAAGAACCTCCTCTAATGTCCTGTCAGAAGAGGGCTTTTCCTTTACAGCGAGTGGTAGTTCATCGTCGTTTTTGACTGTTATCCATACTTCATCAATATTATTCAGAGCGCGGTAAATACAAGTCACTCGCTGTTGACCATCAAGCAGTAAACGAAATTGACCGGTTTGAACACGTTTGTTAATTTCGGCATGAGTAAGTGTTTGGTGTTCGAGTTTTTTACGACTACCAGCACCTTTTCTTGGTCTATCGTCCAATTTTCTTACAGTTATTTCAAAAGATGGTATCCCATATATGAGAGAACCAATAAAAATGTCCTTAATAATAGAATCAAAAAGGTCGTGTGTCTTAACTTCTTCCCAAACGAAATCTCTTTGGAACTCAGGTAATGTGACATCTCCTGTGTTAATTGTTTTAATTAATTGTTCTATAGATTCTGTCTTTTGTTCAGTTTGTAAAGCCATAATAGTACACCTCTTTATTAATATACACCATGTAATGATAATACATTATATTGAAATATAAATTAACCAAGAGAATTTATCAAGATTACCCTGTAAGTAATCTCTAAAAACCACCCCCCGGAAATTACCCCGGGGGGCCATTGTATTGCATTAATGGAGAATTACGCGGCTTTATTTAAGGAAGCTATCCGGCGAGATATAGTTGCCGAATTTTTCCTGGGCTTTAATGAGGCGTTCGCGCTGTTCGGCGAGCACGTGCCATACCTCGGACGACAGGTCCGGGATATTTTCGTGGTAGAAGGCCTCCACGCGGTTGAGCTTGGCCAGGTTTTCCGAGACGCGAACGGTGAACTGCTTTGCGTAGTCCTCTTTAGAATAATCCTTATCCAGGACCTGTTTAAAGAGCGGCTTAAGGTCTTCGTATTTCGGAATCAAGCCGGTGGGAGTCTCTATCGCTTCGACATCGTTATTAATGCGGAGCTCCATCCACTTTACCCAGACATGCTTGTCCTGGTGCTCGTTCAGGAATTCCCCGGTTTTCAAATCCTTCAAGAAGTAATTCACCCCGAAAACCAGCGGCATTTTATCGAGATTTTTCCCGAACTGCAGGTAATTGTGGAGATACTGCCCCAGAGGAATGGAGATAAAGTCCTGAATGCTCATGATGTTTATCTCGTGCTTGCCTTCCTCTTCGACAACGGCAAAGGTCGTTTCCGTCTCCAGGGCGGCGCCATAAGCGACGATACCGTGTTCCCAATCGAACCCCTGCTGCACCGGCACGTAACTGCGGTAATCACGGCCGCCGTATAAGATGCCGCCAAGCTCCACGCCTGCGGGATTCTCCAGTTCAGGGTCGCAATTTTCCAGCACATTGAGGGCAACGGTATAACGGGCGTTCTTATGGGCAGGCGGCACTTTTTCACCCTTTTCATCGGTCTTGCCTTCAAACCATTCGCCGGTGAAGTTTATCCCGGTCTCGGGGAGCTTTTCATCCATCCCCAGCCACCACGGTCTGGCATCCTTCACCATGATATTGGTGAAGATAATCTCTCCCGGATTGGTAAGTATATCGTAGATTAGA
Source organism: uncultured Dehalococcoidaceae bacterium (assembly GCA_964414605.1). GTDB lineage: Bacteria > Chloroflexota > Dehalococcoidia > Dehalococcoidales > RBG-16-60-22 > JAFGPF01. The sequence continues at coordinate 7,304 of CAYPYL010000033.1, read as the reverse complement.
GGGTCGTCCTTGGGATTAATGTCCTGAATAATGCCGAAGATACCGCACTCGATGTTAACAGCCCGGCAGACGCCACCGATATTACGGACATAACCGATGTCATCGGCCAGTATGGACTCCCCCGGAAGCATGGCGGTTGAGGTCTTGCCGCAGGCGCTGGGGAAAGCACCGGCAATATAGGTCTTGCGTTCTTTCGGACCTTTCACTCCCATTATCATGAAATGCTCGGCCAGCCACCCTTCCTGATGGGCTTTGCGAATAGCCAGCCGGAGGGCCAGTTTCTTGAAACCTATGGAATTGCCGGCATACTGGTTATTGATGCTGTAGACCGTGTTCGTCGTATAATCTATGTAGATACGTTTCTTTTCATGATTTACACTTACCAATTTATCGTTCAGTTTGCCCGCCGAGTGTAAGGTATTGAAAAATTCCGTCCCCGCACCTGCCTTACGGAAAGCTTCGTAACCCTTCCGGTACAGCAGGTCGACGCTGTGAGCTACGTACCAGGAATCGGTACACTCCAGGCAGTAAATGGTGAACTCGGAATCAATCGGGCCCAGGGTAAGGAAGCGTGCAATCATGGTACGCCCCTCCATGGAGTCCTTGCTTAGCCCCTGTACTTCCGTAAGCCCCTCTTCCCGTTCAATCTGGTTGAGAGCTTCGTTGAGAGATTCACCTCTCGGCACCAGCAGCTTGGTAACCCCGCGGTCACGCCCCTGGTCATGAGGGCCGTCAAAATGGAAGGTATGCCCGGGGATGGCTAAAGCGGCGCTCTCTTCGCCGGTAACAATTGCCATGTTCCTGATATACGCGACCTCATCGGGCGTATCGCTGCAGATAAAGATGGTTTCCGGATTGCAGAGTTCAGCCGATTCATAAATGGCTCTGTATACCTCGGTATTATCTATGGCGGATAGCTTTTTATGGTCGTTATGGCTCATTCTTGCCTGTAAAGCCGCAAGATAGTTTTTCAAGACTACCTCCCTAAACTTAATCGGACTATGCCGGTTACCTGCATACCTTCCCTACATTCAATAATGACAAGAGAACACGGGCGCGGCAATAGCCCTCTGAAAGATATCTCCTGATAGCCTGGGTTAATAGTTGATAACCAGATTATAGCATACTCTTCTGTAATAAACACTGTCAACTCTTCACCAGAAGGACAACTAATGTGCTTTTAACCACGTTGGGGCTTTCCTTAATAATCCACCTTTTGTATAATCAATGGTGAAGGACGGTATATATATTTATGATTCGCAGATGCGGGGCGGAAGACGCCGGTAAAATGTACAGCATCATCAACGAGGCAGCCAGGGCATACGAAGGCGTTATCGAGGCAGACTGCTATCACCAGCCCTATATGCCGGAGGAGGAGTTGGAACGGGAGATGAAACGCGTAATCTTCTACGGCTGGGAGGTGGAGGGGGAACTAGTCGGCGTTATGGGCATCGAGTCGATTAAGGACGTCACCCTTATCCGCCATGCTTACGTGCTGCCGCAGTACCAGAAACAGGGAATCGGCAGGAAACTGCTCAACCACCTCAAGGAACTGGTAACTACCCGGAGCCTGCTGGTGGGAACATGGGCGGCGGCATACTGGGCGATTGATTTTTACCGTAAACACGGGTTTGATTTGCTACCGGATAAGGACGCGCTGCTGGCGAAATACTGGGACATTCCGCCGCGCCAGATTGTAACTTCGGTAGTAATGGGCAAATTAATCAACGATAACTGAAAAGGAGCTGTCATGTACAAGGTGTGGATTGGCCGGCTATTTCAGGCGGCGGCAATCACCATCACCATAGCCGCGTTGTGCCAGGAAATGGAAAAGCCAAGCGAGGAAAGGGACTGGCACGGTAAGCTTGGCTTTATACCCTACGACTTCCGGCTGCCGACGATCGAGCGATTCAGGGAATCCTACTGGAACAAGGATAACAGCCAGATTTTCACCCCGGAGGCCTGGGGAATCGGCTGGGGGATTAACTTTCACGCGCTGCTGGAAAAGATGAGAATCATCAGCGAGTCCTACCTGTCCGAGAACGATTTCCTGATGCCGACGAAGTCGCTTAGAGAGATACTGGCAAACCGCCCGGTGATGGAATAACGCCGATAGTATTCAGACTTCCCCCCACAACCCATCCCGGTAAAATTTTACCATTTTCACCGGCAACAGGCGATTGGTCAGGTCTCCCTTCACTCTGGCATATATCCTGATATAGTTGCCGGTCAGACCGGACCAGACGCCGCCGGCCTTCTTCTCCCAGAGGACTTCCAGAGTCTTCCCCAGGAACCCCTGCTGAAATTTATTAGCGTTTTCTTCAGCCAGTGCCAGCATCTGCTGACTGCGCTGCTTTTTTGTTTTTTCAGATACCTGCTGCGGCATAGTCGCCGCCGCCGTGCCGGGTCGGGGCGAATACGGGAAGACATGGATACGGGCGAACCGCATTTGACGGCAGAAATCCAGAGTCTCTTGGAACTCTGTTGACGTCTCGCCGGGAAAGCCAACGATGACATCAGTGGTAACCGCCACCTCCGGAACTATATCTCGAATCAGCTCGACTACGCCGCGGTATTCGGCAGATGTGTAGCGCCGCTTCATACGCTCAAGCACGGTATCACTGCCGCTCTGTAAAGACAGGTGAAAATGCGGACAAAGCCGCGGATTCTGCCAGTGTCCGATAAGCTTCGCTGAAATCTCCGGGGGCTGGAGGGAAGACAGTCTCAAACGGGATATTGCCGTTTCCGAAAGAACCTTCTCCAGCAGTCCTTTAAAATCGATGCCGCGATAGTTATATGTGCCGATTTCCGTACCGGTTAATACGACCTCCTGGCAGCCCTCCGCCACCAGCTCCTTAACGAGGGCAACCACCTTTTCCGCCGGCTCGCTTTTCACGCGGCTCCTCACCAGAGGCACGATGCAGTAGGCACAGAAGCTGCGGCAGCCGTCCTGGACTTTTATAAAGGCGCGGGTGCGGCGGTCTCCTCCAGGTGGGGTTAATGAATCTACAGCGGGCGCATCACCGATACTGCCGGCATCACCCAGTAATTTTAAGAGGTTCCATTTTTGCCGGTTATCCAGGACGAGTTCGACCCCCTCAATACCGGCGAGTTCGTTGGGCGAGCGCTGGGCATAGCAGCCGATGGCTACCAGCTGCGCCGAAGGATTCCGGCGGCGGGCCAGCCGCAACAGGTGACGCGACTTACGGTCGGCGACGTGCGTCACGGTGCAGGTATTCAGGATATAGATATCGGCCTTATCCGTCGGCGAAACCACCCTGTAGCCGGCCCCAACGAACTGACGCGCCAGAGACTGCATTTCCGCCTGGTTCAGCTTGCATCCCAGGCTTTCCAGGGCGACAGTGGGCCTTTCCGGTCTTTTCTTCATGAGCATGTTTCCGGGTGTGCGGTGACGATGTAAGACATTATACTGCTACTGCCAGTGCGGGGTCAAAAAGACTCCCAGACTTGAAAATAAATGTAAAATATGATAAAAATTAACTGAATTCCTCTGCGGATTCTTATCCTCCATGAACTTAAATACAAGGAGGTTGCTACAATTAACAGCCAAATAAACAGAGTTGTAGTTACCGGCATCGGGGCTCTTACACCGCTCGGCATGGACATGGCCACCACTTGGGACAATCTAGTCGCCGGCAAGTCCGGCATTGATTATATCACCCTTTTCGACGCCTCGAACATGGCGGTCAGGTTCGCCGGTGAGGTCAAGGGGTTCGAGCCTACCGACTATATCGACCGGAAGAACGCCCGCCGCATGGACCGTTTTGCCCAGCTGGCGGTTGCCGCCGGCATCCAGGCCGTAAAAGAGGCCGACCTGCAAATCGACACTTCCAACCAGGACGAAATCGGCGTATTCATCGGGAGCGGCATCGGCGGCCTGACGACGCTTTTCGAACAGGCCAAAGTCCTCGTGGAAAAAGGCCCGGACAGGGTAAGTCCGTTCCTGGCGCCGATGATGATAGCGGACATCGCCGCCGCCCAGATATCTATCGCACTGGAGGTCAAGGGCCCCAACATGTGCCACACCTCCGCCTGCTCCAGCGGCTCCGACGCCATCGGCGCGGCTTACGAATTTATCAAGAACGGCAATGCCCAGGTAATGATTGCCGGCGGCGCCGAATCCTTTATAAATCCGCTGGGCATCACCGCCTTCAGCTCCCTGAAAGCGCTCTCCACCCGGAACGATGCCCCGCAAAAGGCCTCCCGTCCTTTCGATAAAGACCGCGACGGTTTTATCGTCAGCGAGGGGGCCACGGTGCTGATACTGGAAAGCGCCGAACACGCTAAAAATCGGGGCGCCAATATAATGGCGGAAATCATAGGTTATGGTGCCACCGCCGATGCCTATCATGTTACCCAGCCGCTGGAAACCGGCGAGGGAGCCGCCAAGGCCATGCTGCTGGCCATGAAAAGGAGCGGCGTCAAGCCGGAGGAAATCGACTATATCAACGCCCACGGCACGTCAACCCAGCTGAACGACGCCATGGAGACCAAGGCCATCAAGGCAGCCTTCGGCGAGCGTGCCTACAAGATACCAATCAGCTCCACGAAGTCGATGACCGGGCACATGATAGGCTGCGCCGGCGCCATCGAACCGTCCATCTGCATCATGTCGATACTGAACGGAGTCATACCGCCGACGATAAACTACGAAAACCCCGACCCCGATTGCGACCTGGACTACGTGCCCAACACCGCCCGCAAGGCCGAGTTGAACACGGTACTGACTAACTCATTCGGCTTCGGCGGACATAACTCGGTACTTATTTTACGGAGATACACCGAGGCATACATTTGAACCATAGTCGCTGGAACCTGCTGCCGCCCATAACCGACCAACAGATGGCCAGCGAGTCCGGCTTTCCCAAACTGCTGGTGCAGCTCCTCCACAACCGGGGCATCACCCGAGCGGAGGACTTCAAGGCGTTCCTGGCCACCGACAGGAGCCTCCTGTCCGACCCCCTTTTACTTAGCGGCATGGGAGAAGCCATATCCAGAATCTACCAGGCCATGCTTTCCGGCGAGACCGTTGGCGTCTTCGGAGACTTCGATGCCGACGGTATGACATCTACCGCGGCCCTGGTGCAGGGCTTATCGTTCCTCGGGGTCAAGGCGATCCCCTACATACCCCACCGCCAGACGGAGGGCCACGGACTGACCACAGCCGCTCTCAAAGGGCTCCAGGAAAGAGGCGCGAGTCTGGTTATAACGGTCGACTGTGGCGTTACCGACATAACCGAGGTGAAAAAGGCGATGAAGATGGGACTCGATATCATCGTTACGGACCACCACAATCCCCTTGAAGAAATCCCGGAGGCCGTGGCGGTTATCGACCCCAAGCTGAAGGACCAGGCCTACCCGTTCACGGGGCTGGCGGGGGTGGGAGTAGCCTTTAAACTGCTCCAGGGACTGCTGGGCAACCTCGGCAGGGAGGAATTTTTAGAGAGGGTCTACGACCTGGTGGCAGTCGGAACCGTCGCGGACATGTCGCCGCCGCTGGGAGAAAACCGTTACCTTATTAAAGAAGGCCTGAAGCAGATGAATGCCAGCCCGCGACTCGGCCTCAAGCAGCTGATAAGCCAGATGCGGCTGGAACCGGGCAGTCTAAGCGAAGACAGCATTTCCTGGGTCATCGCCCCCTGCCTGAACGCCGCCGGCAGGCTGGCCGACGGCTTGACCGGCTACAATCTGCTCGTCACGGAATCGGAGCGGGAAGCACAGGAACTGGCGCAGTGGCTCGCCAGGAAAAACGAGGAACGGCAGAGAATGACCACGACGACGCTGGAGCGTGCCAGAGAAAAAGTAATGGCACGGGGTCTGACTCCCCTGCTGCTGACCGCCGACAGTGAGTACCCCACGGGTATCTCCGGCCTGGTGGCAAGTCGACTCACCGAGGAGTTCTACCGCCCTGCGATAGTGGTGCACGTTGAGGGCAAGGTAAGCCATGCCAGCTGCCGCAGCATACCCGAGTTCAATATCATCGCCGCTTTGAACAAGTTAAGCCACCTTTTCACCCGCTATGGCGGGCACGCGGCAGCGGCGGGATTTAGCCTGCCCACGAAAAACTTGCCATTACTCGAAGAGGGTCTGGGAGCGCTGGCCGCCGAAGATTTGAAAGAAGTGGAGCTGCGGCCTCACCTTAACATCGACGCCTTGCTGACGCTGCCCGAGTTGGGCGGGGATACGTACCAGACTACCTATCTTCTGGCGCCGTTCGGCATCGGCAACCCGGTGCCGGTTTTTATGAGCAAAGGAGTGGAGGTGGTGGAACATCGCACGATGGGCAACGGCGGCGAGCACCTGCGGATGAAGTTGAGGCAGGGAGGCACGGTCTGGGACGGGGTGGCCTTCCGGCTGGCGAACCACCGGGAAGAGCTTTCACACGCTATCGACGTGGTATATAACCTGGAGATAGACAGGTGGGGCGGGAAAGAGCAGCTGCGACTGAACATACTGGACTTTAAGGGCAGCGGGTAATATCTGGCTAGTTGAATTTATTCATGGCGGCGGCTATGCCTTCGGTGAGAAGGCAGGCAATTGCCCGGTCGATATCTGGCATCTTATTATCGATAAGTCTTTTCTCGTCGCGGGGAAAGTCGGAGAGGACGTAGGCGATAATCGCTTCTTCTTTTTCGGCCTCGGAGCCTTCGGTGAGGTCAGGTCGCCCGATGCCAACCCTGACGCGATAGAAGTCTTTAGTGCCGAGTCGGGCGATGATGGAGTCGATTCCCTTATGTCCGCCGGACCCGCCGCCGAGCCGGAGGCGTATCTTGCCGGTAGGCAGGTCGAGGTCGTCATGGATAACGATAAGGTCGACCGGGGTGATATTGAGTTTCCTGGACAGGGCACTGACCGATTCGCCGCTGGCATTCATGTAGATCTGCGGGCGCGCCAGCAGGACCCTTTTACCGGCGATATTGCCGATGCCGGTGCGGGCGTGTCCCTGCTTTCTATCGAAGCGGATGTTGTGCATCCGGGCCAGGTAGCGGACGCTCATAAACCCGACGTTGTGGCGATTGCGGGTGTATAAAAACCCGGGGTTACCCAGTCCGACGATTAGTTTCATCATATATTTCTATCCCAGGAGTTCTAGAAACTCCTTTTCATCGAGTATTTCTATGCCCAGATCCCTTGCCCGTGCCAGCTTTGAACCGGGGTCGGCGCCAACGACGACGTAGTCGGTCTTGCGGGTAACGTTATCCTTGGCCGCCCCGCCGAGCGCTTTTATCCGGGCCTCCGCTTCCTGCCGGGAGAGAGATTCCAGCCGGCCGGTGAGGATGAAT
>CAYPYL010000032.1:0-9360 GCA_964414605.1 uncultured Dehalococcoidaceae bacterium | reverse complement strand
ATTTCCCTGCTGGTGGGCGGCATCGGCGTGATGAACATCATGCTGGTATCGGTGCTGGAAAGGACCCGCGAGATAGGCATACGCAAGGCGCTCGGCGCCAGAGATACCGATATCTGGGGCCAGTTCCTGGTGGAAGCCGCCCTGCTGACTTTCGCAGGGGGCATCATCGGGGTCGTCGCGGGTTGGGGAATATCGCTGCTCATCAATAGGCTGGAAATAATATCAACGGTGGTCAGCATCGACGTGGTCATCATGGCTGTTTCCGTAGCTATCGGAATCGGCATCTTCTTCGGCTTCTACCCCGCCTGGAACGCCTCCCGGCTCAACCCCATCGAAGCTTTAAGGTCGGAATAAGGTAGCACCCAGCGCGACAAGACACAGCCGGGGAAAATCACCTGATATTAAAATTTCTGTGCAAGCGCAGCTAACCTATTGATATCCTTTACGTTATAATTAGTGGAAGAAAAACATTAATTAAAAAAGTGAGGCACGGAAATGAAAAAAATTATTGTCTTGAGTCTGGTTTCCATCCTGTTGATACCCCTGCTCGTAGCCGGCTGCACGAAAGAAGAACCGGCGGCGCCGGAGGTGCCCCCCTTAAACGGCGGGCAGGAAGCCAAAATGATAGAACTCACCACCGACGATTTCATGGCGGAAAACCATATCACCAAAAACGTGGAAATCATACGTCCCGGTTCCTTGATTGTCAACCTGGGAGCCAACCCGACGACCGGCTTCCAGTGGGACGAGGCGGCGGAGGTAAGCGCGCCTTCGGTGATAAAACAGGTGGAGCACAACTACGTTGAGCCGCAGGCCTCCGGAGAAGAACCGGCGGTCGGCGCCCCAGGCAAGGATGTCTGGGTGTTCGATTCCCAGCAGGCGGGCGAGGCTACCATAAAAATGAGCTACAGCAGACCCTGGGAAGGCGGTGAAAAGGGTGAATGGACGCTAACGATAAACGTCACCGTTAAATAGTATATTTACCAGGGAAAATATAGTTAATCACACCAGGGGGAGTTAACCGCTCCCCCTCTTTTTTACGCCTTTCTTGCAAAACGACTCCACAATATTCATAATGTAACCGCCGATACTATTTGACACGGGAGGAAAACACGTGACAACGATAAAGGAATTCAATGGGTACGGTGAAGAACTGGAAAGACTGCTGGGACTGCGCACCTCGCCGATTGCGGTAAAGATGCTTGAGAAAGAAGGCGATATCCCGGCTGACGCCCTGCGCCCGAAAAAAGACCGTGGCCATCATTACGCCCAGTGCCAGGCCTTCTCCCTCTCCCGCCGTGATAGAATTACGGTAGCCATGCTGAAAGAAGACAACTGGTGCATAGGACCAGTGATAGTCTACGGCATAGAGCGTATGCCGACCGACCCCTCCCGCCGCTCCGCCAATCAGTTCGATTGCTTCGAATACGGGAAATACATCGGCGTACTGACCGCGCCATTGTTCAAGGCATCCTTCAAACCGGATGTGGTGATTATTTACTGCGATACCAATCAACTCCGTAATATTCTCCTTTCTCTTAAGACGGAAGACAGGCCGCTGGTAAAGACCAATTTATTCCCGTTTTCCTGCTCCAACGCCATCATTCCCGTTATGAAGAACGGCGAATACTGGGTCAATCTGCCCGACCCCGGTGAGTACGCCCGGGCGCTGACCATCGCGGGTGAAATGATGTTCTCGGTGCCCGGCGACAAGTTCGCCGAGTTTACCGAAGGCTTTAGAGAGTTCGATAAGAACGAGTCCGGGTTCGCCCATGAGCAGATGACGATGATGCCGGACTTCCCCCAACCGGACCTCTACAAGCACGTGTTCGAAAGCTGGGGCATGGACCACGAATAACCGCCGATTATATCCCCTTTCCCTCGCGGAGCGCTGAAAGCGCTGGCGGGATACTATTGCATTTTCCAGATATGTATGCTATCATTAGTTATGAGCATATGCCCATAATGTACGGGAGAGGAAGATAATAATGCCCAGACCTCAAAAGTCGCGGCGCATTGCCTACATGCCGGGAGTTACCTACTTCAAACCGGCCGGCACGCCGATGAGAGCCCTTGAGGAAATCCACCTCTCCCTTGAGGAAGCCGAAGCCCTGCGCCTGAAGGACCTCGAAGGGATGGAGCAGGAACCGGCCTCAAAAAAGATGAACGTTTCCCGACCCACCTTCCAGAGGGTTTTGGCCTCGGCACGCCGGAAGATAGCCGATGCCCTTCTTAACGGTCGGGCGGTGAGAATCGCCGGCGGCAATTACGAGATGGTCTCTCACCGGTTCCGCTGCCGGCTCGGGCACGAGTGGGACGCCCCCATGACGCCCGCTGAAGACGGAGCGCCGGCGCTATGCCCCACCTGCAACACCCCGGGGACAAGGTCGATGCTTCCGCTGCAGTCGGAACAGCCAACAGAAAAACACATCAGAGGCCGGGCGGGGAAAAGCACGTAAATCCTTACGAACGGATATTTCAGGTGTACATATTATATGCAGATAATTAACGATTTACTTTCTAAGCTTAACTACGAGGCACCTGTGGAACGTATCGTCCAGGGGGCGTTACAGACGGCGGTGCTTACCCGTCACTGCGGACTCGCCTCGACGCCCCACGACCCCGGCCCGCACCATGATAAAAATCCGGTGAAAGAAGCGGGGCATCTGCTCGAGCTCAATGCCGCCGGGCTAGCCCGAAAAGCCCTTTCTTCAAGTCCCAACGAAGCGGCCATCGGTATGGCGACTATCAACTCCCTGCTCGATGTCGACACCCAACAATGCGAAGAACTCAACGCCGCCGAGCTAATCGCCAGAAAAGGCGAAAATAAAAAGGTGGCGATTATCGGGCATTTCCCCTTTATCTCAAAGCTCCGCCCCATCGTCAAAGAACTATGGGTAATAGAGAAAAACCCACAGGAGGGAGACTTCGGCGAGACATCATCCCAAAATCTCATTCCGCAGGCGGATGTCGTCGGTATCACCGGTACGGCTCTTACCAACCACACTATGGATGACCTGCTGAAATTATGCCGGCCGGATGCTTTCGTCGTAGTACTGGGCGGAACCGCACCCCTGTCCCCGGTACTGTTCGATTACGGCATTAACGCGGTATCCGGAACGCTGGTAGTCGACTCCGAACTCGTTTTCCGCTATGTCAGCCAGGGCGCTACCTTCCGCCAGATAAAAGGCGTACGCCTGCTGACGATGATGAGGGAGAAAATATAAAGAGAGGTCTGTTCCATTGGTACTGAAACCCGCTCTCGAGGAAATTAAGGAAAAACTGCGGAAAATCATCGCCGAACACCGCCTGGGTGATGAGGTGGTGCAGGTGACCGTCGGTACGCTCACGGTGAAGCAGGCGATAGGCAGTCCCGCCCGGCAGGACTATCCCCTGCTGGAAGGGAGAGAGGTCATGGTGGAGGCGGAGCTGCATGGCAGCTACGGCCAGGCCTTTACCGACCGTCCCGGCGACTTTACCGGCTCATTGAACGATGTTATCGACCTGGATTTGAATACCAACCGGAACCGGGCTATATTCATCGCTACCCTTAACGCCGTCATGTCCTACCTGGACATGGCCAGCGGGTTCCGGCACTGCCACGATGAAGAACCCGAGGAATGCGCCCGGGAGATAGCCCAATACCTCATGGGCGAGGCCGGCAGGGTGAAAATCGGCATGATAGGCCTTCAACCGGCCATCCTGGAAAACCTCGTCCTTACCTTCGGCGGGGAGAACGTGCGCTGTACCGACCTTAATCCCAATAACATCGGCACCCGGAAATACGGCGCCGAAATATGGGACGGACGCACCCAAACCGTGCAGCTCATCAACTGGTGCGACGTTCTCCTGGTCACGAGCAGCACACTCATTAACAACACGTTCGATACTATCAGAAAAGAGGCTCTATCCCGGGGCAAGCGACTGATTATTTTCGGCGTGACCGGCGCTGGTGCCGGAGCTATGCTTGGGCTGGAGAGATTGTGCTTTCAACCGCATTAAGAATTTTCAGATAATGCAAGGCAGGTATCAAACATGAAAATAGATGTAACCAGATGCACCGGTTGCGGCACCTGTGCCAGCACGTGCCCACAGGAAGCTATCACAATACGCAACAATCTGGCAACGATTAACCGTGACCTTTGCATAGAGTGCGGAAGGTGTGCCGTAGTTTGCCCTTCGGGCGCTATCAGCGAAGAAATACCCGCTGCCAGGGAACCGGTGAGTCGGAGCGGAGGCACGTACGCATATAAAAGTGTTACTTCTTCGCGACCCGGCATTTTTCGCGGACGAGGCGGCAGGCCGCGTTACCGGCGGGGCGGACTGCTCGGAGAAGCTTTTACCCGACGGACTACACGCCCGACTGCGAATACTCCGGTACGCGAAGATAAATTGGTTGCTCTAAAGCACCGTACCGAGGAGATAAAACGCAACGTGGCGGAAATGCAGCGCCGAATTCAGGCACTGGAAAAGAAATAACAAAGGAGATTTTTATGAAAATTGCTGTTTCAGCAGTCGGGCAAGACCTGGACGCACAGGTAGACCCGCGCTTCGGACGCTGCCAGAACTTTGTCATCGTGGATACCGAGACGATGGAGTTCGAGGCGGCGGCCAACGATTCCGCGGGGGCATCCGGCGGCGCCGGAATCGCCGCCGCACAGGCGATTGTCAATAAAGGAGTAGAAGCGGTGCTTACCGGCAATTGCGGGCCCAATGCGTTCGGCGTTCTCAACAGCGCCGGAATCAAGGTTATCACCGGAGCCGCCGGTACCGTAAAAGAAGCCATCGAAAATTTCAAGGCGGGTAAACTCCAGGCCATTTCACGTCCGGATGCCAGTCCCCACTCGGGCATGAACCGGGGCAGAGGAACGTAAAAAAGCCGCCGCACTCACCGGGCATACCGTGTTATACTATTAATAGTCCCGGATGCGGTGCAAATGTGGCGCGGGAATAAAATATTTTATACAATATCCTTAGAGGTAATACGTGCAGGACCTGATTAAAGAATTCATAGCGCAAAAAAAGTTTGCTGTGGTCGGGGCTACCGATAACCCGGAAAAGTACGGCCACCAGATACTCGTTAACCTGAAAAACCGTGGCTATGAGGTCTATCCGGTAAACCCCCGTCTCAAGGAGATAGAAGGCTTAAAGTGCTACGCCACGCTCTCCGAACTGCCGGAAAAAGTCGATGTGGTCGATTTCGTGGTGCCTCCCAAAGCCACCGAGGCTATCATCAAGGAATGCGTGGAACTGGGGCTCGACCGCATATGGCTCCAGCCCGGTTCAGAAAGTGAAAACGCCATCAGCCTCTGCGAGAAACACCAACTTAAAGTAGTGCACAGCGTCTGCGTCATGATGAATTAACGGGAGAAGAAACGTGAAATCATACGAATTAGAGCCCAGGTACGGTACCAGTCAAATACCGGGCAAGTGCCTGAAATGCCTGGGGGAACACGAACTCAACAACTGCCTCCTGGAGCTGTTGAGGGGCGAGGAAGATGATGAGGAGATGAAGCAGAGGTTTGAGACCCTGGTTACTTTCCTCCAGTCGCCCGAGTCCAGGAAATTACGTGATGAATCCGAGAAATTATTATCTGAAGGCAAGCGCGTCACCTTGAAAATAAACCTGGACAATGACGCCAAAAACCAGAGTTACCAGCTTATAGTGGAATAAACAATTTTGGAGGTATATCATGAGGTACGCCGTACCCGTATCCGACGGCATAATCTCTCCGCACTTCGGTCATTGTGAATACTTCGTTTTCTTCGATGTAGATGAGCAATCCCGTGAAATCACCGGAAAAGAAAATATCCCTTCGCCCGAGCACCAGCCCGGCCTTTTACCCGCCTGGCTGGCGGAAAACGGAGCAAATATAATCATCGCCGGTGGCATGGGACCGCGCGCGGTGGATCTGTTGCAGCAGAACGGCATCAGTGTTATCATCGGCGCCGCGGAGAGCGACCCGGAGCAGGCTGTAATCAGCCACCTGAACGACGCCCTGGCTACCGGGGACAATATTTGCGACCACGGATAAGCCTGAATACTGCCTTAAACTAGACCCGTGCCCGTAGTACAGGACACTCCAGCATCTATTTCACCGCAATACCATGCATTATCCTGCGGCGTGTTATAATATACCTGCGTTATGGACAATAAAAGCCTTGAAATGCTGGAGTTTCCCCGCATCAGGGAAATTCTGGCCGGCTATACCTCCTTTTCGGCGAGCCGCGATTTAGCCGCCAACCTGCAGCCGTTGTACGACTACGAAGAAATTTCCCGTCTGCTCGGCCAGACCGCGGAAGCCCGCCAGCTGTTGGGTTTCGACCGCGGGTTCTCCGTCGGGAACGTGCTGGACGTACGCGATAAGGTCGGACTGGCCGCACTGGAGGGCATCCTGGAGCCAATGAGCCTGGTGGAAGTCCAGCAGACGCTGGCCGCCCTCCACGAACTGCGCCGTTATCTTAAAAGCATCTCGGAGGACTTTCCGCGCCTGTGGGAAATCGCCGAGGGCATCGCCGAGCTGCGGCAGATTGAGAAGGACATAGGCGCCTGCCTGGACCCTGCCGGAGAAGTGCTGGACACAGCCACGCCCGCCCTGGCCGATATACGCAGGCAACTGCGAGACACCCGCGGACAGATACTGGAAAAACTGGAATCCATTATAAGGTCGCCGCGGGGCAGCCGCGTCCTCCAGGAGGACATCGTCACCGAGCGGGAAGGGCGCTACGTCATCCTCGTCAAGATGGAGTGCCGCCACGATATCAAAGGCATCGTCCACGATATATCCAATACCGGCGCCACGGTATTCATGGAACCGACCTCCACCGTGGGGCTGGGCAATGCCATACGGGAACTGGTAATCGAGGAAAGGCGCGAAACGGAAAGAATCCTGCGTATATTGAGCGCCGAAGTCGGTGCGCACAGCGAGGACATCTCGCGGAGTATCGAACTGGCGGCCGAAATCGACCTGATACTCGCCAAGGCAAGGTACGCCCGTAGCATTAAAGCCGCCGAACCGGCTATTATCAAGCCCGATGCCTCTCCCACCGCCGGAAATAAAAGGCAGGGGTTCTTAAAGCTCATCGACGCCCGGCACCCTCTCCTGGGAGAAAAGGCCGTGCCGTTCTCGCTGGAACTGGGACGGGACTTCTCCATAATCGTCATCACCGGCCCCAACACCGGCGGCAAGACGGTAACGCTGAAGACAATCGGGCTGCTCTCCCTGATGGCACAGTCGGGCATGCCGATTCCGGCATCGAAAGACAGCTACCTGCCGCTGTTAGACGGCGTCTTTGCGGATATCGGCGACGAGCAGAGCATCGAACAGACGCTTTCCACTTTCTCCTGGCACATGGGAAACGTCGTCCGCATCATCCGGGGGGCAACCGGAAAAAGCCTGGTGCTCCTCGACGAACTGGGCACGAGCACCGACCCCGCCGAAGGCTCGGCGCTGGCGCAGGCCGTGCTGCGCTATTTCCTGGCGAGGGGAACACTGACGGTAGCCACCACGCACTACAGTGACCTCAAAGCCTTCGCCCATACCACTGCCGGACTGGAAAACGCCTCGCTGGAGTTCGACGCGGAGACGCTGACCCCCACCTACCGCCTGACGGTGGGGATACCCGGGGGCAGCAACGCCATGGCCACGGCCGCCCGACTCGGCATCCCCGACGAAATTATCAGCGACGCCCGGGCCATGTTGACGGAAGGCAGCCAGGAACTGGAGACGCTGCTGGCCAACCTGATGGCGGAAAAACAAAAAATAGCCTCGCTGGAAAAGGAGCTTAAGAAAGAGCGGGACAATTTTGCCCGGCAGAACGCCGAACTGAATACCAGGCTCGAACGAATCAAGAACGAGGAAAAACAGGCGATTCAGGAAGCGCGGGATGCCATCGTCCGGGAAGCGGCGGAACTGCACCGTGAGGTAAGGCAGGCGACCGCCGCGCTGAAGAAAGAAAAGTCCGCCGCCAGCACCGAGCAGGCCCGACTCACCCTCGCCGGAGTGCGCGAGCGACTGGACGGCGAAGCCTGGCAGGCCGGGGGCGGAGGGGAAAAGACGGGGGATGCCGGCATTATAAAGGTCGGGGATACCGTCCTGGTAAGAGAAGCCGGCCTGACCGCCACGGTTATATCCGTTTCAGAAGAGTCCGGCGAGCTGGAAGTACAGTCGGGAAGGACCAAAATGCGACTCGGCCTGGACAGCGTGGTTAAAACAACCCCGACGCGGGAAGCGGCGACCCCGGCGGGGACCCAGCCGGAAGCTAAGAGAGTGCCGCTGGAACTCGACTTGCGCGGCAAGCGCGCCGACGAGGTCGAGGCAACCCTGGACACTTACCTTAGCGACGCGGCTCGGTACGGCCTCGCGGAGGCCCGCATCATCCACGGCATCGGCACGGGCACGGTACGCAGCATCGTGCGCGAGTTCCTCGCCGGTCACTCGCTGGTAAAGTCCTTCCGGGCCGGGGAACATGGCGAAGGCGGCGACGGCGCCACCGTTGTCCGGCTCTAGCAGGAGCTTTTGCTTTGACTTTGGCATTAAGGAAACGAGTACTAAGTCGGACCAGAACGCCGGGATTCCTCGAAGGACTTTCCGGCGCCGAATGCCTCACGCTTTACCTGCCTCCCCACCTCCCCGAAAAAACGCTGGAAAACGCCCTTCAGCAAATCCGCGAGTCGTCCGATATTCTCAACGAACTCACGAGAATAGCCGGACGTTCCGAAACTGGCGCCGCTGTCTTCTGGGGTCCGGAGGTAAAATACGCCGTACTGCCGTCCTTCCCTATCTCCGAACAGATATCGCTTGATTCACTCGATACCGAACGACTGCGCGCGATGGTCGAACGCGACCGCCTGATTGCCCTGGTACTGGTACGGCTGGGTTCTTACGCCATCGGCGTTTTCAAAGGCGAAGAACGCATGAGCAGCAAAGTCGGCACGGGCCTTGTCCACGGGCGGCACCGCCAGGGAGGATCTTCGGCGCACCGGTTCGAACGTCACCGCGATAAACAGATAGAGTACTTCCTCACCCGGGTCTGCCGGCACAGTCGCGAGCAGATAGAACCTTATGTAAAGTCGCTGGACTACGTGGTCTACGGCGGCGCCCGCACGACGATTCAGCTGCTGCGGAAACAGTGTTCGTTCATCGGCAGGCTGGAAGCGCCTGCCCTGCCGTCTTTACTGGATATCCCTGAACCAAGACAGGCGGTACTGGAAGACGCCATAACCCGCGTATGGTCGAGTACCATCTACGAATGGCGTGAAGACTAAGAAGCTTCAGCCAGGAGCGCTTTCAGCTGCGCCACCGCCGGCGGCATTACCTCCCCGATGGCCTCGGTAAAGCGCAGGTAAGCGTGCTCGTC
>CAYPYL010000031.1:0-9480 GCA_964414605.1 uncultured Dehalococcoidaceae bacterium | reverse complement strand
TGACGATATCCTGGAGCCAGGGCACCAGCAGCATGCAGATGGTAATCTTTTCTTTATTGATAGTATCCAGTATGAGGTTGGCCGTAACCCTCTCGCCTCCGGCGGTCATAACAGCCCGGCCGCCGGCTATCAGGCTGCCGAACCAGTGCATTTTGCCGCCGGTATGGTACAGCGGCTGAATCAGCAGGAAGCAGTCCTTGCGGGTCTCCCGGTGGGAGTAATTTTCGTTCACGGCGACGTGCTCCAGACTGCGGTGGCAGAGACACGTGGCTTTGGGGTCGCCGGTGGTGCCGGAGGTAAAGTAAAGACCGGCCTCGTCTTCCCCGGTCAACTTGATATCGGGCGGCTCGGATGAAGACCCCGCCATCACATCGTCAAAAGCCTCCATGCCTTTCGGCAATTTTTCGCCCACGAAGATATAGTTTTTTATGGTCGGCATTTCGCCCCGTATTTCTTCGATTCTCTCGCTGAAGCTCTCGTCCAGCACCATTATCTTGGGCTCGGCGATATCAACGCAGTACTTGATCTGCCGGCTGATAAACCTGAAGTTGAGCGGCGCCGCCATGGCGCCCGTCTTCAATATGCCGAAATACGCCTCCAGCCACTTAGTGGAGTTCATCATCAGGTGAACGACGACATCGCCTTTCTTGATGCCCCTGGCAATGAGGGCATTGGCAAAGCGGTTGGCGTTATCGTCGAACTCCTTCCAGGTAACTTCTTTTCTTAAATTCTTGCTCGGAGTTATTTCCACCAGTGCCGTGGAATTCGGTGTTAACCTTGCGTTTCTGGCGAGTATTTCTGTTATAGTCATACTGTCAGCTCCTTTTAATGCAAATATGTTATTATCAGGAATTTAGTAAATTAGAACATGCATTAATAATAATTACATCTTAAGATTGCCACTTGCTGGCACGACGGGTACGATTGATTATATTGTATTTTGGCGAATGTTGTCAATTTCGCCAGCTTGGAGCACTCTCCGGCGCTGTGTTATAATTCTGTTAAGGAAACGGCAGATAATGATAGAGCAACTGAAAAAAATAGAGAAACGCTACCGCGAGCTTGAAAAACAGATGGCGCGACAGGAGATAGCGACCGACCTCAATCAACTCCAGGAGCTGGCACAGGAAAGGTCGGCTATCGAAGACATCGTGAAGGGCTACCGCAAATACCGGGACGCCGAGAAGGCCCTGGAGGATACCAAGGCAATGTTGAACGACGACCTCGACGAAGATATGGCGAATCTGGCCAGGCAGGAAATAGCCTCCCTGGAAGCGGAAATCGGCGAACTGATGGAGAGGCTACGGCTGGCGCTGCTGCCCAAAGACCCCAACGACGAGAAGGACATCATCATGGAAATACGGGCGGGCACTGGGGGCAACGAGGCCGCCCTGTTCGCCGCAGACCTCTTTCGCATGTACACCAGGTATGCCCAGAACCACCGCTGGAAGACCGATATAATCAGCATGAGCGAAAGCGGCATCGGCGGGTTTAAGGAAATCATCTTCGAGGTAAAAGGCGCGGGTGCGTACAGTCGGCTCAAATACGAGAGCGGCGTTCACCGCGTCCAGCGCGTGCCCGTAACCGAAGCATCCGGCAGAATCCATACCTCCACCGCCACGGTGGCTGTGCTGCCCAAGGCCGAGGAGGTGGATATTGACATCAACCCCGACGACATCAAGACAGATGTTTTTCACAGTGGCGGGGCGGGGGGGCAGAACGTTAACAAGGTCGCCACGGCCATACGCATGACTCACATCCCCACGGGCATGGTCGTCGTTTGCCAGGACGAACGCTCGCAGCTGCAGAATAAAGTTAAAGCCATGTCCGTGCTCCGCACGCGTCTCCTGGACATCGAGCGGCGTAAACAGCAGGAGCAGATTACCTCCGATAGACGCTCGCAGGTGGGCACCGGCGAACGTGCTGAAAAGATAAGGACTTATAATTACCCCCAGGACCGGATTACCGACCACCGCATCAATACGAACATCCACAACCTCCCCAGGTTCATGGAAGGCGAACTCGACGAGCTTATAGTCGCCCTGACCTCCCATGAGCAGGCGGAACAGCTCGAAGGACAGACGGTGTGAACCGCCGGCAGGCTTTAGAACAGTCCCGTAAAACGCTGGCGGAAAACCGCATCGAAGATGTACCGCTTGAGGCAGAAATCCTCTTAAGACACGCGCTGGGGATAAGCAGGGTCCAGCTTTACTCCGACCTGGAAAGCGATTTAGTCCCCCGGCATGAAGAGGCTCTCAAGGAATTTCTGGAACGCCGTATCCGGGGAGAGCCTTCCGCCTATATCACCGGACACCGCGAGTTTTACGGACTCGATTTCCGGGTCGACCGTAACGTACTTATCCCGCGACCCGAGACCGAACTGCTGGTGGAAAAGGCTTTAGACCTCGCCCGCCGCCACGCCTTGTCCGCTATTGCCGATATCGGCACGGGATGCGGCGCTATCGCCGTCAGCCTGGCGGTAAATCTACCGAGCGCCACCATTTACGCCACAGACGTATCGGCAACGGCGCTGGAGGTCGCCCGGGACAACTGCATGAAACACAACATGGCGGATAGAATCGTCTTTCTGGAAGGCGACATGCTGGAGCCGCTGCCGGGACCGGTCGATATGGTAATCGCTAACCTGCCGTATGTAAGGGAAGCCGATATGCCCGCCGGCGGCGGCCTTTCGTTCGAGCCGACCCTGGCGTTAAATGGAGGCGGGGACGGGTTGGACGCGATAAGGGCCTTGTGCCTCCAAGCGGGTGATAAACTCCGCCGGAACGGCTTTCTCCTCCTCGAGATAGGGCAGGGACAGGCCGAAACCGTAGCCGCTCTTTTACAGGTAACTTTCCCGTCCTCCCGGATTGAGATTGAAAGCGACCTGGCTGGCATAAGGCGCATCGCTACTCTGCGTTTGACATTAAGTCGGATTTGATGCTAAATTAAAGCTGAATTCCGTCTAAGATAAATTCACTTATTCTCTAGAAAGAGAGCATGTGTCAATGAACATAATCGTTTGCGTTAAACAGGTCATCGACCCCGAAGCGCCGCCGAGCACTTTCAAAATCGATGCCGCCGGCAACAAGGCCGAAATGCACGGCGTTCCGCCGGTAATCGACCCCTACGGAGAGTTCGCTGTGGAAGCCGCATTGAGGATTAAAGATACACAGGACAGCAAAATTACGGTAATCAGCCTCGGCGCCGGCCTTTCACGCGAGGTCATTAAAAAACCCCTGGCCATGGGCGCCGAAGAACTTGTACTGTTGGAAGACGAGGCTTACGCGGGCGGTGACAGCTGGTCGACAGCCACCGCGCTGGCCGCCGCCATCCAGAAAATAGGAGATTACGACCTCGTTCTGTGCGGTCGCGAGGCATCGGACACCAACGCCGGACAGACGGGGCCGGGAATAGCCGAGATACTGGGGCTGCCTTGCGTGACGATTGCACGAAAAATCGATATAGCTGATGGTAAAGTTAAAGTCGAGAGGGTGACCTCGGACGGCTACGATGTCATAGAAGTGCCCATCCCGGCGGTAATAACCGTCAGCAACGAAATCGGTGAGCCGCGCTACCCGACGATAAAAGGGATTATGAACGCCAAGAAAATTGAGCCGGTTATCTGGAAGCCGGCCGATATAAATATCGATGCTTCCAAAGTGGGCGCCGCCGGGCAGCATACCAGGTTGCGCAAGCTGTTCCAGCCGGTACACGAAGGAAAGTGTGATTTCGCCGAGGGGGACAGCCCTGAAGAAGCGGCGGTAAACCTTGCGCAGAAGCTCCGGGAAGCCAAAATATTCTGATGCGTCTTAACGGAATTTTAACAATTATTTACTAGTATAGGGGAGACAACAATGGCCGATTATAAGGGAATAGCGGTTTACTGCGAGGTCAAGGATAATAATATCCTGCCGATTTCCGCCGAAGGACTCGGTATAGGGAGAAAGCTGGCCGATGATTCCGGTCAGGAGCTGGCGGCGATACTGGTGGGCAGCAATATCGGCGAGCCTGCGCAACAGACCATCGCTCAAGGCGCCGACAGGGCGTATGTCGTTGACGACCCGCTGCTTAAAGACTACAGCGCGGACGCTTACATTAACATCATGGAGAAGGTGATAGGCCAGATAACTCCCCAGGTCCTTATCATGGGGCAGACGGATTCCGGACGCGACCTCGCCCCGAGGCTGGCTTTCCGACTGGGCGTTACACTTACCATG
Source organism: uncultured Dehalococcoidaceae bacterium (assembly GCA_964414605.1). Lineage (GTDB taxonomy): Bacteria > Chloroflexota > Dehalococcoidia > Dehalococcoidales > RBG-16-60-22 > JAFGPF01. The sequence goes on along the minus strand of CAYPYL010000031.1, from coordinate 5,263 downwards.
GACTGCGTCGACCTGGCCATAGACCCCGAATCGAAGCGCCTTCTTCAGACCAAGCCCATTTACGGCGGCAACGCGCAGGCGGTTTTTACCAACGATTCCGACCCCCAGATGGTTACCATCCGCACCAAAGCCATGACCGCCCTCGAACCGGATACTTCCCGGAAAGGGGATATTACCAGCATAGCCGCCGACCTCAAAGAAGCCGATATCAGGACAAAGATACTGGAAAGAGTGGTGGAAGAGGTAGCCGGTCTGAAAATCGAGGATGCCGAGGTAGTGGTCTCCGGAGGCAGGGGAATCGGCAGCGCCGAGGGGTTCAAACAGCTCGAGGAACTCGCCAGGATACTCAAAGGGGCGGTGGGGGCAAGCCGCCCGCCCTGCGATAACGAATGGGTACCGGATACCGTACAGGTAGGGCTTACCGGTAAGATTATCGCGCCGGAACTGTATATTGCCATCGCAATATCCGGCTCCAGCCAGCATATGAGCGGCTGTTCAGGCTCCAAAACAATCGTGGCGATTAATAAAGACGCGGAAGCCAATATCTTCCGCCAGGCGCGCTTCGGCGTCGTGGGCGACTGGAAGAAGGTGCTCCCGGCTTTCACCGAGAAGGTCAAAGAGCTACTGGCTTCTTGAACAAAAAAAATATTATTTGATATAATACGTGGATGTAAATAACTATGGTTCAATATGTTTTCATAAGGTGGTAGAAATATGAAAGTATTAAAATCTTTTTCTCTCCTGATTCTAGTAACGATAATACTGGCAACCTTCTCCCTGACCGGCGTTGTTCTGGCGCAGGACGGAGAAGAGACCGGCACGGATAATGCTACCCCGGAGGTCCAGCCCATATCGGAAGAAACTCCGGAGCCCGAGCTAATATCCGAGGAATCTGAAGAGGAAAACACCATAACCCTGTCCGCAGAATACCCGGAGATTGAGGCGATTGCCACAGAGAGCTTTGAATACAATGTAAAGGTCGACTACAAAGGGGAAGAAGACAGGATTTTTGACCTCAATACAATAGTGCCGACGGGCTGGAGTTCCTATATAACCCCGCAATATGAAGCAATCAGGATACCCTCGATAAAAATTGAAGGCTCGGAATTTTCAGTCAACTCCAAAAGCATCAAGGTGAGTGTCACTCCTCCCACCTGGCCGTTAGCTGATCCCGACGAATATATCATAACCATCGAAGCAAGTTCCGAGGACGTGGTAGGGACAATTGAGCTTACCGCTAAAATTACCGCTAAATACGTCCTTACGGCGGAACCCACCACCGACCTGTACAATACCAGAGTAAAGGCCGGCAAGGACAATATCTTTTCTATAGACGTTACCAACATCGGCACGGACTTCATAAGCAACATCACCTTCGATACAAACAATCCCGAGGGATGGGAGATAACATTTAACCCGGAGAAAATCGACCTTCTAGAGATAATCACGCCGAATACCGTTGACGTTAACATTAAACCGCCACCAAAGACGGTGGCCGGCGACTACATGGTTACGTTAAGAGTAAACGGTAAAGAGGCTTCGGCCGATAAGATATCCGTCCGCGTTACCGTGGAGACGCCTACCATCTGGGGATGGGTCGGCGTGGCGATTATTGTCGTCGTCATTATCGGCCTGATTGTAATCTTTATGAGGTTCGGCCGACGATAATATATGAGTGATAAACTGGCCATAGATACCAAAGACCTCACCAAGAACTACGGTAAGGTCACGGTGGTCGACCACCTTAATTTCCACGTAAAGGATAACGAGGTGTTCGGCCTGCTGGGGCCCAATGGCGCCGGAAAGACCACCACCATCCTGATGCTTCTGGGGCTGACCGAACCGGCGTCCGGTACAATGCGCGTGCTGGATTATAATCCCACCCGCGAGCCGCTGAAAATCAAGCGAATCGTGGGATACCTCCCCGAGGAGGTCGGCTTTTATGATGACCTCACCGCCAGGGAAAATCTAAGATTCATCGCCGACCTGAACAACATCGATGCCAAGGAAACCGAGGGGCGTATCGACGAAGTGCTGGAAATGGTGGGGCTAGCCGAAGAGAGGGACATGGTAACCGGTAAATTCTCACGCGGCATGAGGCAGCGTCTGGGCATTGCCGACGTTCTCATCAAGAAACCCAGGCTGGTAATACTGGACGAACCAACTTCCGGCCTCGACCCGGCAGGAATCAACCAGCTCCTCGATATCATTGCCGACCTGCCTAAAATGGGAACGACCGTCTTGCTGTCCTCGCACCAGCTTTATCAGGTGCAGAGGGTATGCCATAGCGTCGGGATACTGTCCAAGGGCAAGATGGTAATCGAAGGGTCTATTGAAGAACTCGGCAGGGAGGCGCTGGCGGGCGGGCGCTTCGTTATTGAAATCGAGATATCCGAACCGAACCCGGAAGTGGTTGAAGTTATCCAGAAAATCAAGGGCGTGGACAAAGTGGAAGTCGACGGTACCAAACTCACCATCAGCGCCGATTCCGATTTGCGTTCTCAAATATCCAAGGCGGTAATAGATAAAGGCGCGCTGCTCGTACAGATGAAGGCACATGAATTCTCCCTGGATGATATATATATGAAGTACTTCAAAGAGAGCTAGGTATACATAATGATAGCGATAATACGCAAGGAGCTAGCGGACTATTTCAACAGCGTCAGATTTCTGGTGCTTTTTCTCCTGGTGCTGGTGGCCGGCGGCTGCGGTCTATATGCGGCTGGCCAGGGCATCCGGGCCGCTCTGCAGGAGAGTCAAGCGGTTACCCAGGGTGGGTTCGTCTTCCTGGCCCTTTTTACATCCTCCTGGGGCGGCATACCGGTCTTTACCCTGGTTATCGCCATCATCATCCCGATTACCGGCATTGTCCTGGGCTTTGACGCCATAAACAGCGAGCGTTCCGGCGGCACGTTGAGTCGTCTCCTGGCTCAACCGGTATACCGTGACAGCGTTATCAACGGCAAGTTTCTGGCCGGCGGCATATCCATGTCCCTCATGGTAGGCACAACGCTGCTGCTCGTGGCAGGGTTCGGCTTGAGGATGATAGGAGTGCCGCCTACCGCCGAGGAAATAATCAGGCTGTTCCTTTACGGATTTCTGACGGTTATCTACGGCGCCTTCTGGATGGGCCTGGCAATGCTTTTCTCCGTTATTTTCCGCCGGGCCGCCGGTTCTCTGCTGGTCCCGATTGTTATCTTTCTCTTTATCTATTTCTTCTGGGTATTTCTCGGATTCGGTCAGGCAATCGCCAGCGCCGTAGCTCCCGTGGACAGCGGCAGCGATGTGGCGACGCAGATTCAACAGGCAGGCATGCAGCAGACCATAAGGAGCCTCTCCCCCAGTTATCTCTTCCAGGAAGCGTACTTCGTGCTGCTTATCCCCATCTGGAAGGGACTCGGCGCCATTACGTACAGCGACCTTGGTTACATGCTGGCGAATCCCCTTAGCCTCGGGCAGAGCCTGCTGGCCATCTGGCCCCACCTCGTTGTCCTGGTCAGCTTGAGCGTTATCTGCTTCGGCATCAGCTATGTCATCTTCATGAGGCAGGAAATCAGGGCTACGTGAAAACAATGACGCCCCATCATCCGATAGGGCGCCGCAGGCTTTTTCAGACCGGAATCCCGGTCGTCTATTCTTTTTCCGATTGTCTCTGGGCGACTATTTTCTGCGTAATCTGTGCCGGTACCTCTTCATAGTGGTCGAACTCCATAGTATAGGCCGCACGTCCCTGCGTCATCGACTTCAGGTCGATAGCGTACCGCTGGACCTCCGCCAGGGGCACCTGGGCTTCTATAACGTTGCTGCCGCCCTCGGGGTTCATCCCCAGCACGCGGGCCCGCTTGGTATTAAGGTCGCCGATGATATCGCCGGTAAGGTCGTTGGGAACGGTGACTTTAAGGTTCATTACCGGCTCCAGGAGAATCGGCTGACCATCGGCCATTCCCTTCTTGAACGCACCGGCTCCGGCTATCTTGAAACATATCTCCGAGGAATCCACCGGGTGGAAGCTGCCATCGTAGAGGGTGGTCTTGACGCCGACCACCGGGTATCCTGCCAGCGCGCCTTCCTGGTACGCCTCGTGGACGCCCTTCTCTACCGCCGGGATATAATTCTTGGGCACGGAACCGCCGACAATCTTATCGCCGAACTCGTTTTCGCCGCGTTCCGGCAGTGGCTCCATCTCCAGCAGGACATGCCCGTACTGCCCGTGGCCGCCGGACTGCTTCTTATGCTTGTATTCGGCTTTAGAGGACACAGTGATTGTCTCCCGGTAAGGCACTTTGGGGATAGCCAGCTCCACATTTACCCCGAACTTATTCTGCATTTTATCCGCGGCGACGGCAAGATGGGTATCGCCCATGCCGGATAGAATCGTCTCGCCGGTGCCCAGTTCGCGGTGCACCTTCAGGGTGGGGTCTTCTTCGGCCAGGCGTGAAAGCGCCGTCCCCATTTTATCCACGTCGGTCTTGGTCTTGGGGTACACGGCCTCCCGGAATGTCGGACTGGGGAAAACTATAGACGTCAGTTTGACGGGTTTGTCCTGCGTGCACAGCGTATCCCCGGTATCGGTTACGTTCAACTTGGCTACGGCGCCGATGTCGCCGGCAGTTACCTGCTGCACCGGCTCCTGCGTCTTGCCTCTCATCATGAACAACTGCCCGACTCTCTCGGCGGCTTTCTGGTTGGCGTTGTACACCTGGGAGTTGCTGCTGATAACGCCGTTGTAAACGCGGAAGTAGGTCAACTTCCCGACGTAAGGGTCGGCGGTAGTCTTGAACACCAGGGCAGCCAGCGGTGATTTCTCACCCGGTTCCGCGGTGGAGCCGTCGCTGAATGCTACCTGCTTCTCACCGGAAGCGGGCAGGTAGGCACAGACGGCATCCATCAGGCGTTTGACGCCTACATTCTGTAATCCGGAGCCGGTTAATATGGGCACGATACGACCGCTGACCACCGCCTGGCGCAGCGCCTCGTTAAGCTCTTCGGGAGGTATTTCCTCACCGCCCAGATACTTCTCAATGAGGGCGTCATCAACCTCCGCGATGGTCTCCACCAGCTTCTCGCGGTAATTGTCCACCTGCGCTTTCAAATCGTCGGGTATATCCACTTCGGCAGACTCGGTGCCGGTATATGCTTTCATGGTCAACAGGTCTACCACGCCCTTGAACCCGGTATGAGCGCCGATAGCCAGCTGCAGCGGCCAGCATTTGGGGCCGAGCTTCGCCCTCACTTCCTCCACGATTTTTATAAAGTCGGCATT
>CAYPYL010000030.1:0-9509 GCA_964414605.1 uncultured Dehalococcoidaceae bacterium | reverse complement strand
CATGGCGCACCAGTAGGTATAGAGGTGTTCTCTGTAAATAAGCCTGCGCTTCTGGCCCCATGGATTGCACTGGCCGCGGTGATTATCGTTGGTGGTGTATTACTGGTAAGGCGCTATAAAGCTCACCGCTAATACCAGAATAAAAGTTGAATATAGGGGAAACTGGAAATGCCCCGGGCTAAAGACCTTAACCGGGTTGATGGTACGGGGCATTTCCTTAAGTAAAGAATCATGTAGCTACAGGCTTGTAGTCTGTAAATATATAGGACGCATTTTGTCAGGACAGGGATAATGAAACATCGCACACGTTTAGGAATGGTAATCTCTACTGTGAGCCTGTTATGTCTAATTGTCTTCAATGCCTGCTCGATGCCAGGTCCGGTATCTGGAACCAGGGCGGCTATTGTCGACCAGCTTGGCACCCATTTCCCCAACCCTGAATTTATTGAACAGATGACCTGTATGCTGGAAGAATATGGTTTCGAGGTTGATATTTATCCAGGTGATACGGTGACCGTCGACCTTTATCGTCAGCTGCCTGAATATGGATATAAATTGATTATCTTCCGGATTCATTCCGGTTTGCTTGGAGTTGACCCCAAGGTAACTAATAGGACCTGGTTGTATACTAATGAGCCATACACAAAAACAGACCACCTTGTTGAGCAGCTTGATGACCGGGTTACATACGCCAAGACTCTGGAAGATGCGCCCTGGTGCTTCGCCGTAAGTGCCGAATTCATCGAAAAAAGTGCTAAAGGGCAATTTAACGACACAGCTATTATCATGATGGGCTGCGACGGGCTGCATTTCGACGATGTGGCCCGGGCCTTTACTGAAAAAGGTGCTTCAATCTACGTTGCCTGGGATGCCAGTGTGATGCTGAACTACGTTGATGGAGCCACGGAAGCTTTAATCAAAAAGCTTTGCTCTGAAGGACTCACTGTAAAAGAAGCAGTAGCCCGGACTATGAATGAGAAAGGACGTGACCCCAATTATGATTCCGTTCTTGGATATTACCCGAGACAAAGTGCCTCACAAAACCTTAATCAATTAATCCAATAAATACATATGAGTTAGAACTTCGGGACAGGGACGAAGTCCTTAAGGAGAAACGTTCTGGAATGGAATAATGAAACGTGCTTTGGGGTTACTACTTATTATCGCTGTCTGCTTTGTGGGATTCCTCTTCCTGGTATTACCGGCGGATATAAAGGGGACTATTGGACAGGAAATCCCCTACCTGGGATTTCCGCTATTCCTTTTAAAGAGCTGGCAAGGCGCCATATTAGTTTTTATTACCATTTCGGTTATCGCCGTGTTCCTTTATTCAAAAGAGCTGGGCATAAGCAGCCGGAGATTCTACAGGAAACTAATAAATCCTGTTATTCAGGAATACAACGATGCCAATCTTGTCCTGTCACGTAGATTCGAAGCTACGGAAGCAGCACTGGACAAATTTGCCAGTTCTATGGAACTCTATTCCCGGCATCTGGAGAGTCACACGAGTGCAATTCAGGGATTGAGCGATGCATCCAGCGAGCTAAAAAAAAGTGCAATCGAGCAAACCCGTGTCATTACTCATATATTAAAAACAATGGAGTATAAAACCTATCGGGAGGATATTTCACGATTAGAAGGGGTTGTTCGCGAGCATGAAAGAAAATCATTCGGGGTAGAAAACACCTTATATAAACTGGAAAAGGCTACGAAAATGGAAGAACTTAAGATAGAAGCCGACGTGTTTCCGATCGTAGATGTAAAATCTCCTTCAGGATGCGTGCTCAGTCATAAGGTGTTACTTTCAAAAAAATATATACATGATTGAAATTGCTGAAACAGACCTACATTTACCCCACGTATATTAAGTATTCCCTTATATCACCCACGATTTGCCGAACTACACCTTGAGACGCTCCATCAATTGTTTTTTAAATTCATTGAATTCCTGTTTGGTAACGTATTCGGCCAGTTTAACACCAGCAGGGCTGCCGGATAGTAGCGTAATCATACCACGCTGACTTGCCAGTATTAAGGACCTGGCTTGTTCATTCGCAACCAGTTTGCTTAAAATACTCCGCAGTTGCCCCCGGATTTTTGCTTCCGTTGTATTGAGCTTGGTAATACATTGTTCCAGGTCATTCTCGTCAGCAATACAGCTTAAGGTTTTGACTTCCCCGGGGGCAAGCCGGGCTAGCATGTTCTCCAACTGCTCATCCAAATCTACCAGGTCCTGGAAATTGTTCAGTACCATCGTTGCCAGTTCCGGTATTAATAGTGAGTCGATAATAGGCTGGCTGCCCTGCGCGATAACCCTTAATAACTCGACAAGATAGTCCGGATTAATATCCTTGTCGATACAGGAGATAGCTCCGCTTTTCATTGCGGAAAAAAGCTGCTCTACATCATCTTTCTCTATAACGAGAACCACCGATACCGAAGGGAAATTACGCCTGATACGCTGCGTTGTCACCGGGCCCTCCATATTGTTGTCTCTAAAGCTTAAAACGGCAATGTTCGGCGGATTGTTTTCAATTTCGGCGAAGGCTTCTTCGTTACCGGTGCTCTCCCCGATAACCTCAAAATCTTCTTCACCGGAAAGTGTGAAATGCATTCCTTCACGAAATAGTACCTGTGGGTCAGAAAGGAATATTTTGATCGTTTCCATCACCCTCTCCCGGATATCCAAGCTACGATTTAGTAGTAATGCAGTCCGGAATATCTCCTATTGCTACTCCCGTTTTTACCATTATGGTGATTAGTCATATGTTCTCGCCCTTTTTTAGTTAGGTGAAAGCCTACCCAGTTATTACCGGAGAGAAATCTCCTCTTCCTTAGAGATTTAAACAAAGCAACGATATACTGGCTGGGGAAGTCTGTCGAATTAATTACATATGCCCCGAAATAACCGTGTTTATCTATATATGCCAGTATTTCCGCTTCCGATGGCAGCATTATTATACCTTTCTTTTCAACAATTGACAACCCGCTAACGCACTTTATATGTCCGCTTACGGACAGTCCCTATGCGGACATCATATCGCAATATTCACTCTTTGTCAAGATTATTATATAGTATTTCCATGTTTCTTTATGATAATTTAATAAACGAGCAGCTTGTCCGCTAAGGGACATATATTTATAAAAAAGTAGTTGATATGAATAAAGTTGTCCCAAAATAAAAAATTAGTTGCAAATGGTTTCCTGTGATTGGAGCTTATCGCGCTTTACAGGCCATCACCTGCAGGGATTCCCAAGGTATTATTAATAAAATCACTCGAGGCCAGTACTATTAATGAATTGTACGGAAATTATTCATTCTATGTTTGTGCATCTCGAAGGTTTCTGCCGAGCGCGACAGCGCGTCTTTTGAGGCGAATTCTTTAGATTCATCTTTACTTCGATTCCCAATGTACTGTGTGGTGTCCTCTTTCAAACTGGATTCGAGATACGCTATCACATCCTTAATTGCGTCTTTGTTTTCATAGTCCCGGCTCGCATTATCACCCTCTGACGTATCGATTTCCTTTATCGGAGACTTATCCAATCGGGTTGATATCTTATTTATCTCTTTCGCTTCTACTATGGCATCCTTAATAGCTGAATGAGCTCTTCTATGGTATTCTTCAGCCAGAACTGCCAGGTCCTTTAGTCCCTTAATCGAGGTAGCTGTTTCCTGTTCTGACATCACTTCCTTAAAATCCGTATCCGTGGCTGTTGCTTTTCCATTTTCATCTGCTTCGTATTTTAATCCTTGCTCATATTCATTAACTCTTACTTCAAGTCTTTCATAAAGGTCTGCTTTATCCAGAGCTGCACATACAAGATTTCCAATCAATAGCAGAACATCGATAAAATCTTTATCAAAAACATCCCGAGCACGTGAAGCAACACCTAGAATCCCTCGTGTGTGGTATGTCCTCAGCGGAACCATTGCCACCGAGAGTAGACCTGCCTCTTTAAATGAGCTAAAACCGAATTTTGTATCCTTGGCTAAATCTGAAATGTGAAGGTTATTCCCTAATCCATATACATGACCATTAATGCCGTTCATTGAGTTCAGTTGATTGAGTTCTTTAGTCATATTCTTGGAAAAATTACGGCATGCAGTTAATTGTAGTTTGTCTCTTTCAGGAAGCAGTAACTGAATCCAGCAAGAATGAATATTCCTAATATTTATCAAAGTGTCAAGGGTTGTCTCAAGAAGTTGGCGAGGTTTGTTTGATAAAGATAAAGTCTCGATGATCTCGTTTATGACAGATAATATCCTCTTTTTCCTCATCTTTGTAACCCTTGGACCGATATCCTAATATTATTATAAATTATAGACTATATCAAAAAAAGCTGAAATGCCGGGAATTTGCTCACCGATATATCGATAGTTAATCGTGAGTTCGAGACCCGCACGGCTTATGTCACACCTTAGGCCACTAAATCTCATTTAAACCCTAGGTAGCCATGATAGTATTTAAACCCCACGAATATCAAGGCCTGTTTTAATTATGCGAACTGTATTTACTGCGTACTTTTCCTTAGCTCGTGCCCGGCCTTCATTTGCAGGCCCCTGGTTACGGCCAGGGGAATAACGATGGAAGCCGCTACTACGCCTATCAGCACCGGGGTGCTTAACACCGCCAGACCTCCCACGGTAACCCAGATAATAGCCGACAGCCCGCTGCCTATCCCCGCCATGACGGCCTTACCCGCGACTTTACGGGCCAATCCCCTCACCCTGACCAATCTGGCGTGCTTCAGCGCAGCAATTACATCGCTGCCCAGTTTTCCGCTGATATTGAGCGCAGAGCAGAGGTCATCCAGGGTTTTTACCTCTCCTTCGGCAATTAACTGACCGCCTTGTAACGCCAGGTCCCTTAACCTGCCTTGATATTCGCTGTAAACTTCTTTGGCGGACTTTTTGCAGGTAAAGCAATGCCCGTGCTTCAGTCGAGTTCCGCAAATGGGGCATTTTGCCTTGATGATACGCTTCTTAGCGGCGCTAACGATGTTCCCCACCAGCCGCCCCCTGGTTACGGGCTCAAGTCGGTCCATGGCAAGCTCACGGAGAAGCGGCAGTGTCTCTACCGGCGTACCCGGCGGCAGGGCGACTCCCACCGGCAGGCCGGTACCAAATAGCGACCTCACCAGCAGGATGATGCTGGCCAGTGTCCCGGCACCGACCGCTACTCCGGCCGCGCCGACCGGCGTATTCAGCGGATTGCCCGGAATCCGGATATTCCTCCACAGACTCACGCTCCTTGCCTGCCCCCCCGCGGCGTATTCCAGCCGCAACTGGCTGCGATACACCCCGGTAGTCAGGGGCCGGTCGGCCAGGTTAAGCGCCTCCCCGGTATTTATCACAATTTGCCGCTGATAGATTTCTCCGGGAGTAACAGGGTAATTACCCAGGCTTACGGCCTTCTCCATGACGACCTGCCCCGCAAAGGTTAATACCACGGATATATTCTGCAGGTTTATATCGCGGGTAACATCGTGGAGACGCAAATCTATCGCCAGGTCTGTTTCGGGGTCGATTACTATGGTATCTGTTTCTGTAATATCCTGACCGTTAACCGTTAACCGCAGGGAAAAATCGTCTGCCGCAAAGACACCGGAATCCGCCGCCGCAAGCAGTGCGAGAGCTATTAACGCCAGCGCCAGCCACAGGGTGATACTTCTAATCACCATATACCCTCGACTATACACCATCTCCCGAAGCCTCAAGGTCTCACGAATACTGACTTCCCGGTATTGTCAGTACCACTTGTAACATAGCAATAGCCCGTAAACGCCATATCGGCAGGCAACCCGCGGAATTTCCGCAGCGCATTTACGACGTTATAAAGAACCAAGGTCTTCCCGCGGCGTTAAGGGCAACCCCCCTCCGGCGTTTATAGATTCCCCGGTAACATATGAAGAAAGCGGGGATGCCAGGAACAAAGCCACCCCGGCGATTTCCTCCGGCGTGCCCATCCTCCGCATGGGTACTTTAGCGTCCAGCATCTTGAAGAACGCCTCCCCTTCTTTCTTCGTCATTTTATTCAGCATCTCGTTAAAGAATTCCGAACGTATCGGGCCGGGTAGAATGGCGTTTACCGTGATGTTATGTGGCGCCAGTTCAAAAGCCAGGTTGATTGTCAGGGAAACTACCCCACCCTTGGCCGCATGATAATGAACGATAGGAGCGGGCGGATGAATGGCGCCCATCGAAGAAACATTGATGATTTTACCGTATTTATTTTTCTTCATGTAGGGAATGACTTCCCGACAGCATAAAAACTGGCCTTTCAGATTTACGCCGACAACCCTGTCCCATTCCTCCTCGCTCGTATCCTCAATCGCCCCCTCTTTGCCTCCGGTTATACCGCCGGCATTATTCACGAGGATATCTATCTTGCCGAATTCTTTAATCGTCCGCGACACCATATCTTTGACCTCGGCGCTGCTGGAAACATCGGCCGCTATCGCCAGGGACCGGCGGCCCAGCGCTTTGACTTCCTCCGCGACTTTCTTAACTCCTTCGATGTGCAGGGCGTTGACGACGACGTCACAGCCCTCCTCGGCGAACTTAAGGGCAATACCCCTCCCGATTCCCCTGGCACCTCCGGTAATCAGAGCGACCCTGTTTTCGAGCAACACCTGCGGCCTCCTTTAATTTACGGCTGTAATTCCTAGATTATTTAGTATCCAGGTCTTAATATAACCGATTTAGCCGCCCGCTGACAACGAAAGTTGCAGAGAACGATATAAATACGGCAATATTATATATAAGTCGTGTTATTGGAGTGCCATCGTTACCGATAACAGGCAGCACTAACGAGGAGGAAATCATGACCGAGGGCTACATGGGCAAAATCCTGAACGTTGATTTATCTAAACATGAGCTTAAAGACGAGGCACTGGAAGAAAAACTATGCCGCGATTATATCGGCGGTTACGGTATCGGCGCCAGGATTCTTTACGACCGCATGAAGGCCGGCGCCGACCCGCTGGGTCCGGATAACATCCTGGGCGTCATGACCGGCCCGTTTACCGGCACCGACGCCATATCCGGTACGAGATTCACGGTCTTCGGAAAGTCGCCGCTGACGGGCGGCTGGGGAGATGCCAATTCCGGCGGCTATTTCGGCGCATATATCAGGTTCTCCGGCTACGACGGCATTCTCTTCACCGGCATATCCGAAAAGCCGGTTTACCTGTTTATCGATAGCGGCAAGGCGGAGTTGAGGGACGCCTCCCTCCTGTGGGGCAAGGATACCTATGAGACCGAGGATATCCTGAAAAAAGAACTCGGTGACGATGTCGCCATAATCTGCATCGGCCCGTCCGGGGAAAAACTGTCACGAGTCTCCTGCATCATGCACAACAAGGGCAGCGCGGCGGGTCGCTCCGGCCTGGGGGCCGTCATGGGCTCGAAAATGCTGAAGGCAGTAGCCGTTAAAGGCAAGATGAAAGTCCCCGTGAACGATGCGAAGGGACTGAAAGAACTAAGAAAGAAATACCTGCCCCAGTTGAGCGGCGATATCGACTGGATAAGTAAATACGGTACATCATTCGTAACCGTGAGTTCCGTTGAAAGCGGGGATTCCCCCGTAAAAAACTGGGGAGGGATAGCGGTAAATGATTTTCCGGATGCCAAGCCGATTGGAGCCGACCCCGTGGATGAGCGCAAGCTAAAGCGGACCGGCTGCTACCGGTGTCCGGTAAGCTGCGAGGCGATTATGAAGGAGGGGACCGGCGAATATAAGTACGCGGCGGGCTCTTTCCGGCCCGAGTACGAGACAATCGTCATGCTCGGCAGCAACTGCCTTAACGATAATCTGGAATCAATCATGATGGCCAACGATATGTGCAATCGTTACGGTCTGGATACCATCTCCGCCGGGGCTATCATGGCTTTCGCCATGGAATGTTACGAGAACGGACTGATAGATGAAAAAGACACCGGCGGTATTAAGATGAACTGGGGCAACCACAAATCGATGGTTGCCATGCTGGAAAAGATGGCTAAAAGGGAGGGGTTCGGCGACGTACTTGCCGACGGCGTAAAAGCGGCCGCGCAAAAAATAGGTAAGGGCGCCGGAGAATACGCCATCCACATTCAAGGCCAGGAGGTGCCTGGGCACAATCCCATCGGCGGGTTCCACTGGCCGGCGACGTACATCGCCAACGCCACCCCGGGTCGCCACACCCAGGGCTCGGAGGGATTCAGCCAGGAACTGCTGCCGAAATACGACCCCGGGTCGTTCCGCGGCAGGGGGCCGGCGCACCGCATAGGCACCTGCCAGCAGCACATCACGATGTGCACCGGTAGCTGCCTGTTCGTGGCGGGTAACCTGCCCAGCTACGAGGTCATGGCGGAGTTCATGCGGGCTATTACCGGCTGGGACATAACCCTCGACGAAATGCTGGTAGCCGGAGAGAGAATTGAAAACGTCCGACAGTCCTTCAACGTCCGCGAGGGGCTGAACCTGCTGAAGTTCGAAGTATCCGGCCGGATACTGGGCAAGCCGCCGCACCAGGCCGGGCCGCTGGCCGGCGTCAGCGTGGACGCCGATACGCTGGTCAGGGAGTACGTGGCCGCGATGGACTGGGACGCTGCGACCGCCAGACCGAGCAAGAAGAAATTGAAGGCGTTGGGGCTGGACGATATAGCCAGGGATTTTTATCCGGGTTAATAGCCCGCGGGAAATGGATAGCAATATAACAACTATTTACAGGAGGAATTATCGTTATGAGCAGCCTGAAGGGTAAGGTCGCTCTGGTTACCGGGGCCGCCAGCAAGAGGGGCATGGGACATGCCATCGCTCTGCGGCTGGCAAAAGAAGGGGCCGATGTCGCCGTTACCGATAAAATCGCCGCGCCGAAAAGCCTTTTCCCCGGCGACGAAGGCTGGGGCGGACTGGACGCCATCGTCGCTGAAATCGAAGCCCTGGGCAGGAAAGCCCTGGCAGCGACCATGGATATCAACGTCAGCAAGGAAATCGATTCGGTCGTGGGGAAAGTCCTGAAAGAGCTGGGGAAGATAGATATCCTGGTGCACGCCGCCGCCATCCGCGGTCCGGTGGGAGTGCCGGTTATAGACCTCCCCGAGAAAGACATCCGCGCCATCATTGATGTCGACCTGACGGGCTCGTTTCTGGTCTGCAAGGCAGCGGCCAGGTGCATGGCGGAGAGGGGCAAGGGCGGCAAGATAGTTATCTTCTGCTCGCTGGCGGGTACGCACGGCGTAGCGGGAAGCGCCGCTTATTCCGCGGCTAAATACGGCACCATCGGGCTGACGAAAAGCCTTGCCCTGGAGCTGGCGCAGTACAAGATAAACGTCAACGGAATCAATCCGGGCATGATAGTGACGAACTTGAGAGACGATTCCTTCACCAAGATGGCGGAGGCCGACGGAACCACCTGGGAGGAAGCCAGAAAGAAAGACCACGAGATGCTTTCCAAACACATACCTTGGGGCAGGCTCGGCACGCCGGAGGAAGCCGCCGACCTCGCCTATTTCCTGGTTT
>CAYPYL010000029.1:1159-9634 GCA_964414605.1 uncultured Dehalococcoidaceae bacterium | reverse complement strand
TTGAGAAAATTACCTCCCTCCGCGACCAGGGAATCACCGTGTTGCTCGTCGAGCAGAACGTCCACCAGACACTGCAAATCGCCGACCATGCCTGCGTGCTGGAAAACGGCCGCATCTCCCTGCAGGGTCAATGCGATGAACTCCTCAAGAGCGACCATGTCAGAAAAGCCTACCTGGGACTTTAGCCAGGCCTGTCAACCCTAGTAAATGTGGTGAAAACGGGTTGCGCCCGGCTATATTATGTCATTCTCCCGCGGTTTTTCCCGGCTCAAGACTCGTGATATTTTATTATCAACCCCCTGATGTTATATAATGTTACCTGCGAGTCACGCGAGAAAATTTCTAGGAGGAATCATGGATTTAGGTTTTAAAGGCAAAGTAGCACTTTTAACCGGGGCCGGCAGTCAAATTGGCTTCGGCAAGGAAATTGCACTCATCATAGCAAAGGAGGGATGCGATGCCATAGCTGTCACCGATATCAACCTCGATGACGCCAAACTAACTGCGGAAGCTATCAAGAAACTGGGCTGCAAGTCAATCGCTCTGAAAGCTGATGTTACCAACAAGGCTGAAGTCCAGGAGATGGTCAAGAAGGTCATCGCGGAGTACGGTAAAATCGATATCCTTTTCAATGTCGCCGGCGCCATCCTCGGCGGAGGCCCCCTGGAAGAACAGAAAGAAGACCTCTGGGACAGGGAGATAAGCCTCAACCTTTATGGCGCTATGCTCGTCAGCCAGGCAGTCCTCCCCTACATGAGGAAAAAGAAGTATGGCGTCATCGTCAATATCGGCTCCGGCAGCTCACACATGTACGGTCACGGCGTATCTACGTACGCCATGGCCAAGGCCGCCATCGATACCTTCACCAAGCAGCTGGCTAGCGTGGAAGCCCAGACAGGCATCAGGGTCAACTGTGTCGCCCCAGGCCCCTCGCCTACCAATTTCATCAAGGCCCCGGATAAACAGGCGGTGATAGACATGCTGTCAAAAGAAATCCCGTTGGGCAGAGGCGCCACACCGGCAGACATAGCTAACGCTTCCCTCTTCTTCGCGTCGGACATCTCCGGCTATATCACCGGTCAGGTCCTTCACGTCTCCGGCGGCTCGGTTATGTAATCACTAGAATATAAATATTTTATCAAAAAAATATCTGTCAAGCTAAGCCATTCTTGACAACTGGCACATATTGTACTAAAATAGGTCAGAAGCTCATGACACGACCTGAATTTGCTTCGGGAGGTGTGCAGTGAGGCTTCATGGATTGCTGGGAGTTTGGCAGGTGGACATATGATGCCCTACCGATGGTGGGGCAAACAGAAAACGGACCCGACTCGATAGATTAAGCTGGAAGTCCGTCTGTAATGCAGAGGCACAGTATATTGGTGATTATCACCAAAGGTGAGTTGGGTACGTTACCAGGAAGTCTTGTGAGTGGAGGTTGCCGGAAAAAGCGGCCTCCACTTCTTTTTATGGAAAGAGCCCGGACTAGTTCTCCCCCGCCTCCCCTGTTTCCGCCCTTAGTCCGGTGCTGTCCAGGAGTTCACTGTAGAATTCCGCAATATCTTCGTCGTAGATTTTACTTTCGGCTTTCTCGAAAGGTTTCAGTAGAGACTCCCGGTATATCTTCTCGATATCCGGCAGCAGGTCAACAAAGCTTTCAGTAACGTTCTCCGATAAATCGCTTACGTCGCCAGTTTCAGCACGCGTGGGAATTACCGCCTTAGCCCCTATTAACATCAGGCCACAGACAATCGCCCCGCAGACGAAGCTGATAGCCACCTTCACCTTATTCGTCCCCCAATCTTAGTGTCATGACCATAGTTTCATTCTGACACATCAATGTAAATGACCATATAAAGACTATAAATAATACGTAAAGGACTGATTAATTTTCCATAAAGAATCGGCTCCCGCCTTTCCTTGACATCATCCCTGCATCACGCCTAAAATATCGGCAGCAACACCAGCGTTCCCAGCCATTCCGAAAACTCTCCTACAGGAGGCAGCATGAGCGACAGCATCCGTACGGTACCAGCCATTCTCACCGACGACCCCATAGCGCTGGGGAAAATGGTACTCCAGACCGAGTCTTTCACCAACTACGCCCAGTTCGATATCATGGACGGGCGTTTCGTGCCTTCGCGGAGCGTATTATGCGAGCAGATAGCCTCGCTGGGAACCAAACTTAACTGGGAGGTGCACCTCATGGTGCTGCATCCGGATAGCTACATTGATGAGTTCAAGCAGGCCGGTGCGCAGAAAATAGTCTTTCATTATGAGGCCACCCCTTCCCCGGACCAGGTCATCCGGCAGATAAAAAAGCTGGGCATACAGGCGGGACTTGCCGTCAATCCGAAAACCTCCGTGGAGGCCATCAGGCCCCTCCTCGGGGAGCTGGATAGCGTGCTCTTCCTCTCGGTAAATCCCGGATTTTACGGTGCCGAGTTTATCCCGGAGGTCCTGGATAAAATAAAAGCCTTCCGCAAGGCGCATCCCCGCATGGAGATAGGTATCGACGGCGGCGTCAAGGAAGACAATATCGTCCAGATTGCCGAGACCGGCGTTAACGTTATCTATATCGGCAGCGCCGTCTACAGGCAGCCGGACCCCGCCGATGCCTACCGCCGCCTCACCCGACTCGCCGAGGCATACGCCCCGCAACTATGACCCGCCCGGTAGCGAAAACAATAGTATATCAATAAAGGAGCCATTATGTTTAAAGTTAAGGCTACGGTAACCGGTTTTGGCAAGGATGAAAGCAAGAATCCCTGTCACTTTCGTTATAAGGTAGGCGATGAAATTATCTTCGACGGCGAGATAATCTCCGGGAGAGTCTGCCCCAATATGCTGCCGCAGCTAAGCCAGGCCTTTCTGGCGCTTTTCGCCTCCGGCGGCAGGCACCAAGAAGGAGAAGCTGCCGGCAGCTACTACCCCTTCTGGCACTCTCCGCAGAGCCACTACGACCCCGCTTATAAAAAATACGATGGTGTCGGGTTCAGGCCGACCCTGGAAAGGCCGGAGGAAGGCTATAAGTTCATCGCCGATGAAACGCTGTTCGATAACCCGCCCGGCGGTAAATACGTCATCGGCAAAGGCACGGAGAAAAAAGTTATAAACCTGCAGTGCGGGGACAGCCATACCTTCGCGCAGTTCAGGGTGGAATCAATCGACCTTGCCGAGAAGGGCGACGCCCTTCCCTATTTCCGCAGGTCGATGACGATTTTGGACAAGATTAAAGCCAAACCGGGCATCGCCCTGAATAAGATAATCAATGAGTTCTCTGAAAACGATAGGGACAATATCTACCCGTCGCTGGGACAGAAAATTGTAGCCATACTCGTCGGAGAACTCGAGCTGATGAGCTACGTCGACGTTAAAGACGATAAGGTAACCATCACCGATAAGGGTAAAAAGAAGCTGGCGGATTTCGTTAAGAGTCTAACGGCGGAAGAGAAAAAAGCCCTGAAGCTTTAATTTACAAAACCCCGACAGCGGCGCTTTTGCTGCCGGCTAATCTCCTTCGTTCGCCCAGTTCTGCATTAATTCCTTGATGCGCTGGGCCAGCTTCGGACTGGAGCGCAGGCGCTCGATGAGGACGGGGCATCCCTCCAGCAGCGAGTTCTGTGCCGCCGTCGCCATGCTGGAGAGCAGATTCTCCATGCCCAAATCCATTTGCTGGGGAATATCCATCCCCGGCGCCGTTTGCTCCAGCTGACGGCGTATATCCTCGGCGGTGAATTTCATCGGCATAATGCAGCTTTTATACCAGGGACACTCCTTGCACTGGACAATCCCGTAAGCTTCATTAAGGATATCATCCATGTTCAACTCCCTTATGACTCGGCCTTCATCATCGAGTTCAACAGAAACCGGTCTATATCCGGCCTTTCGACGAAGGCTCCTCTCTGCATACCCCTTATTATACCACCATTATCGATAAAAAAGGTGGTCGGAATGGCCGCCGTGTTATACAGCGCCCCCACCTTTCCCTCCTTATCGAGGAGGACCGTAAAAGACAGGCCGTAGGCCTCCATGAACTGCCGCACCGACGGGGCGGCCTCTCCCAGGTTGACCGTCAGTATCACCAGCCCCCGCTTCTGCCACTCCCCATCTTCGAAGACCTCCTGTAAAAAGGGCATTTCGTGGCGGCACGGGCCGCACCAGGTAGCCCAGAAATTCAGCAGCACCGGCCTCCCCCGCTGTTCGCCTATCGATATTGTCTCCCCTTCTAGGCTCTTAAGCTGAAAGTCCGGTGCGGTCTTTCCCGGCACGGGGGCCTGCCCGCCGCCCGATCCTCCCGAGCAGCCGGCCGCCAGCATTACCATCAGCAGAAACAAAACCGGAAATAAATATCTTGATTTTTTCATCGGTCTCTATACCATATCATGATGCCAGTGAAGAAATCCACGTCAGATTGCCCGTCAGGATAAGAACGCCGATAATTACCAGCAGCAGGCCGCTGATAATATGCATCAGGCCGGTATACCGGCTGATACGCTTCAGTACGGGCAGAAAGAAATCGAACGCCGCCCCCACAATGAGGAACGGCAGGCCCAGTCCCAGCGAATATACGGCCAGCAGGTAAGCCCCCTGCCAGGCGGTCGCGTTTACCGAGGCTATCGTCAGGATACTCCCCAGTATTGGCCCCACGCAGGCTGTCCAGCTTACCGAAAATACCGCTCCGATGATAAAAGAGCGCAGGTAGCCGGTCGTGCTGCCTACCGATGGCGACAGGCGTTTTTCGTAGTTGAGCCAGGGTATTTTCGTGGCCAGCAGGATAAACAGGCCGAAAGCTATTAAAAGACTGCCGGCTATCTTTCTCAATAGCTCGTAATCAGGATTAACCGCATATCCGGTCAGCCCGACGATTACCCCCAGGAAAATAAAAACGACCGAAAACCCCAGTACGAAGCTCAACGAATGCAGGAATACCGGCAGGCGGCTACTCCTGGCTTCGAATATCTCCGGACCGTAGAGACTGGCCAGATATACCGGCACCATCGGCAGCACGCACGGCGAAAGAAATGAGAGCAGCCCACCGCCGAAGGCGACTAACAGCGTTACGTTTTCACCCATTGCCTACATTGTATAATGTATCCGGTAGGAGTTGCCAGCAGTTTCAGGACAAGACATCCCTATGGACAAAACACATTTTAACCCTTATAATTTCAGGTACGTATATATATCTTTAGTACAATATCCTCTCATCGTATGAGTAACGGAGGGGGCAGCAAAGGGCGCCGGACAATATTTACACAAGAGGAGGAATTATGCCGCTGTACATTATGATGACCAACCTTACCGATGAAGGCAGGAAAACGGTCAAAACAAATCCCCAGAGAATCAAGGAGGTCAATAAAGAGGTGGAGGCGATGGGCGTAAAAATCATCGCCCAGTACGTTACGCTGGGCCAATATGATTTTATGAACATCCTGGAGGCCCCCAATAACGAGACCATCGCCAAGGTGGCTACCGAACTCGGCTCCCGCGGGACCCTGCAGACCAATACCCTGGCCGCTTTGACACTGGACGAATTTATTGATAGTCTTAAAAAGTAAAATATGATAATAATACCGGCGCCCTCTGGCTGCTTCCGGGCTGACACTCACCCGTATTAGTGGGAGGATTACTATCAAACCCCTAAGCTTTACCCAGATTTCCCTCTACCAGTCATGCCCCCTGCACTACAAACTACAGTACATCGACGGTCTGAAACCGAAGGACAGGTGGTATTTCAGCTTCGGGACAACCATGCACTCCTGCGTCGAGCGTTTTTTTAAGGTCAACACTCCCCCGCCCCCGTCCCTGGAAGAGATGCTGAAGTATTACGAACAGAACTGGATTTCCCGGGCTTACGAATCGCCCGAGGAAGAAGCCCGGTATAAAGAATACGGTAAAGAGATACTGACCCGGTTCTATGAAATTCACAGCGCCGATTTCCGTATGCCGGTAGCCCTGGAGCGCAGCTTTTACCTGGATATCGACGGCATCAAGCTGCGGGGCTTTATCGACCGCGTGGACAAGCTGGATAACGGCGGACTCTCGATTATCGACTACAAGACGAACAAGGAGCTTTTCACCGCCGACTATCTGGCGAACGACCTCCAGCTGACGATATACCAGATGGCCGCCGAGCATACCTGGCAGCTGCCTGTCGAAACCCTAACCCTCTACCATCTCCGGTCGAATACCCCCTGCAGCTGCCCGCCCCGGAACGAGGCGCAACTCGGCCAGGCGCGCCGACTTGTCCTGGAGGTGGCGGAAAACATAGCTCAAGGGAATTTCCCCGCCACTGAAAACCCGTTCTGTCCCTGTGATTTCGCCGAGCACTGCCCCTACTACCGCCACCAGTATCTGACCGTCACCCCCCAGCCGGACCGCCAGGAGGTGCTTCCCGGCATCGCCGCTGCCGACGCCGTCGAGCGCTATGCCGAACTTCAAGCACAGATTAAAGAACTGCAAAAGCAGCTTGAAGAAGCCAAGCAGACGATTATAGAATACTGTCAGGCGGAAGACCTCAACCGGGTCTTCGGCAGCGAGCATGAAATTACCTGCAAACTCATGGAAAGGACGGGATTCAGCGAAGAAGAGGTCAAAGCCATACTGGAGCCGGCAGGACTTTGGGAAAGTGTGCTCGGACTCGACCAGTCGCGTCTGAAACAGCTTCTCGCCGATGATTCGGCCTCCGGCGACTTAAAAAGGCAGATAGAAGACCTGCGGCGCGTTACTTCCACCTATCCCCAGCTGTGGCTGAAAAAGCGTGCTGGGGAAGAGGAATGAATTTTACCAACGTCATTGCGAGGAGTTCTTCCTTGGAAGGACGACGCGGCAATCACTGAATACCGCAGAGTAAGATTGCTTCGCCCCGATTTCATCGGGGCTCGCAATGACACAGGAATATTTTTATAAGGAGTAAGCATTGTCAAGGCTGTTACTGGTAAGACACGGCATTACCATACTGCACCGGGACGATAGGTTCTGGGGCAGCACCGATGTTGCATTGAGCGATACCGGCGTCAGCCAGGCGGGGAAGCTGCGGGACCGCCTTGCCAGGGAAAAAATAAAGGCGATTTATACCAGCATCTTAAGTCGCGCCCGTGTCACGGCGGAAACAATCGCCTCGAAACATAAGGTTAAAGTTACCCCCTGCCCGGAGCTCAAGGAGTGTAATTTCGGCTACATGGAGGGACTCACCTTCGAGGAGATTCAGCGACTTCACCCGGATCTGGCCGAAGAACTGCTCAACTGGAAAACGGTGGCGTTCCCCGGCGGCGAAAACATCGAGCAGCTGAACAGCCGCGTGCTGGTCTTCCTGGAACAACTGGAAAAATACGGGGAGAAGGATACGGTGCTCATCGTGGCCCACGGAGGCCCCCTGCGCCTCATCATCTGCAACCTGCTCGGTCTGGGGCTGGAGCACTGGCTCCAGTTGCGGGTGGAACTGGCCTCGCTTAGCATCGTGGAAACGTATTCGCGGGGCGCCATCCTGCAGCTCCTCAACGATACTTCCCATCTCAAGTAAAAATCATATGATAAAGGCTTTCGCTTCATGGAGCGGCGGTAAGGACTGCTGTCTGGCCCTTCACAGGGCGGTGGCCGGCGGCTTGGATATCCGCCGCCTCGCCAATATGGTCAGCAGCGACG
Source organism: uncultured Dehalococcoidaceae bacterium (assembly GCA_964414605.1). GTDB lineage: Bacteria > Chloroflexota > Dehalococcoidia > Dehalococcoidales > RBG-16-60-22 > JAFGPF01. The sequence goes on along the minus strand of CAYPYL010000029.1, from coordinate 1,990 downwards.
GAAAACGTTCGCGCAGTCACGGCATATCCGCCGCCGTTATCAAAAAACAGGCGGAGGCGCTGGCTATCCCCATCGTGCAGCATCCCACCGGCGATGACGACTACGAAGCCCGGTTTATAGAAATGGTCAAAGCCTTCAAGCGGGAAGGCATCGAAGGCGGCGTCTTCGGGGATATCGACTTTAATCCCCACCTTGAGTGGATTGAAAGGGTCTGCTCGGAGGCTGGCATTACCCCGCACCTGCCCCTGTGGGGCGAAGACCAGACGAAGCTCATGGAGGAGTTCATCGATTCCGGTTATACCGCCGTGGTTATCGCCGTTAAAGCCGAGCTGTTCGGAGAGGAAGTACTGGGACAAAAGATAGACAGGGATTTCATCAAGCGGCTGAAAAGTATGGATAACGGCATCACGCCCTGCGGCGAAGCCGGCGAGTACCATACGCTGGTCGTCGACGGGCCGCTTTTTAAGAAGCGACTGGACATTGCGGAAAGCCGCATCGTAACCAGGGGAGAACATCATTTCCTGGATATTTTAGGCACGGAACTGATAGATAAATAGAAATTGGAGAACAAGTATGACCAAAATAATCGCTAAAGTTATTTCGCAGGAAGGCACCTGCGAGGCCGGTCACAGGGTCGGTGACGAGTTCATTATGGGCCAGGCCACACCGCCGGGAATGTGCTCCTGGGCGTTCTATACCCTCTTCCCCTTCACGGAGGTCCTGGAGTTCGGGGGCTCTTTCCCCTGGGAGAGCGGCCCGGGAAAAGCCCGGGTGGCCTGCCCGGACCCGGACAACCCGGTGATTTTCGAGCTAAGGCGGGTGGAATAGGCG
>CAYPYL010000029.1:0-1059 GCA_964414605.1 uncultured Dehalococcoidaceae bacterium | reverse complement strand
GCCGGTATCAGTAATCTCCCGGGTATAAATAGTGCGATGAGCAGCGGGATACATACCTTTAATATCACCATCTGGTAAGGTGAACCAAGAGAAGCCCTGACAAGCGGATTAAGCTCCGGAAAACCCAGCTGCGCTGCCAGGAGCGTCAGCCCGAGGTCAAGCATTTGCAGGCTCAAGTAAACCAATCTCAATGCCAGGTCGCGGCGGTCGCGGAGCGCGCCCGCTAATCCTGTATAACCGAGTAAGCCCGGATTATGTCGACCGATTACCATACTTGAATTCTCCCGTGGTCTCTAACACCCTCTTTTCAACATACCCCGCCTTCTAATAACAATAGATAAATATGCCCGATGAAAAAATGAATATTCCGTAAAACTCACCCGCTTTTCCCGCCTTAACCCCTGTGCTATACTTGCTATTAAGAATCAAAGACGAGGATTTTCCGTGACTGGCCCCGAAGAAGTAAAAGCGAAAATCGACCGGCTAAAGGCCGAAATCAACCATCACAACCGCCGCTACTACGTGCTGGACAGCCCGGAAATCAGCGACGCCGAGTACGACGGACTGATGCGTGAGCTTAAAAAGCTGGAAGAAGAACACCCCGAGCTCTTGACACCCGATTCCCCTACCCAGAGGGTCGGGGCTGCCCCCGTGGAAGCCTTCGGTGTGGTGGAGCACCCCCAACCCCTGCTGTCACTCGGCAACGTCTTCTCCCCGGAGGAATTCCTCGCCTGGCACACGCGCACGGTCCGACTCGCCGGTGGCGCTTCGTTCGACTTCGTCGGCGAGCACAAGATAGACGGACTGGCCGTCGCCCTCACCTATGTGGACGGTCAGCTGTTGACCGGGGCCACCCGCGGCGACGGTCTCCGCGGCGAGAATATTACCCAGAACCTGCGGACCATCCGCAGCATCCCCCTGTCAGTCCCCGGGGACGCCCCTCCCCGCTTCGAGGTGCGCGGGGAGGTCTATCTCTCCAGGGATGGCTTTCGCAGGTTGAACCGGGAGAGAGAGGCGGAGGGAATGCCCCTCTTCGCCAATCCCCGCAACGCCGCCGCC
>CAYPYL010000028.1:0-10188 GCA_964414605.1 uncultured Dehalococcoidaceae bacterium | reverse complement strand
CTATAAGTCAATATTTTAGTGATCCAGATAGGGCAAAAACAAGTATAAAGATTCCACCTATCGTACACCACCGCCCACCATTTAGAAAAAGCCATCAGTTTGTTTTTGACGTATTCCTCTCATCAGTCCTCTCTGCAAACCCTAATCTTGCAGCACGGTTATGGTTTTGCCGAATCTAGCTTTGAATTTAATATGTGGGATTTGAATTTGATGAAAAAGGTCGATAATAGTAAGATAGTATAGAAAATTTTTCTAATAGAGACGAGAGGAGAAAGTCAAGGATGGCGGAGACAAAATATGGCAAACATGTGATTCGGGAGCCCTTCTATAAGGCAACGGAAGACTTCAATGGAGCATCGATATTGGCACACACAGATGATGATAAGGCAGGGGTGGTCTATGAATATCATTGTATTAATCAGGATGGCTGGTCGATTAAAGATAGCCGTACTCACGATACCTGGGAGTTGCTTTGTTTCATAGGGGGGAATCCCGGGAATATAACCGATTTAGGGGCGGAAGTCAGCATATGCCTGGGCGATGATAAGGAAGAACACATCATAACCGGCTCCACGATAGTCTCTATTCCGCCGGGATTGAAGCACGGCCCCGTTACTGTTAAAAAATACTCCAGACCCTTCGTATTACTTAGGATATCGACAACCAGGGAATATGAAAACAGACTGGATAAAAAGACCGGTAGTACAGATATCTTTGATTCAAAAGCCATGAAAGATGGCAGCCCGATTACCAAGAATGGGAAGAAGTACTGGATGAATATAGTCCGGGGGCCCTTTTTCGTGGAAGCCGAACCGGGGTGGGCCGGCACATCGATATGGGCCCACCACAACGAATATAAAAACGGTACGACTCTGGGTTACCATTGCATAACTTCAACCTATGAAGTGCCGGTTACTCATTCCCATGATTTCCATGAATTGCTCTGCTTCATCGGGGGTGACCCCGAAAACGTCAGGGATTTGGGGGCGGAAGTCAGTGTCCGCCTGGGCGATGAGCTTGAAGAACATGTCTTCAATACCGCCACGATTATCTCCATGCCGCCGGGTTTGAAACACTGCCCGCTACTCGTTAAGAACGTCACCAGGCCCCTCGTTTTCCTGGAAGTCTCGATGACAAAGGATTTTGCGGCGGCTAAATCGCCCAGAGAAGAATAACCTGCGGAAGAATGAGATACGGTCTGCTCCTGTACCTTGAGGCAGCGCCGGTACTTATCGGGCGAACAGCCTTCTGACGGGGCCCAGTCGTTTTATGAGGCCTTCGAAAGCGTTGCGCCGTGCCTTCAGCATTGTCGCCTCCTCAAAGAGTCCCGGTTTTCCCCTTTTACGACCGAAGCGGTTCTCCGAATAAGCCTGTACGATTTGGTCAATGACTCCCGCCTGGTTGGGGAATTCCACCGCCAAACCGGTAGCAAACTCCTGCGGTGTCTGCTGCGGCCTGGGACCGAGTTTTAACATCGCGGCTAGCTGGCACATTGTAGAATATACGCTCGATGCCAGGTGCTCCCTGTCCACCCGCCAGATTCGGCGGTTAGAAGCCGACTTCAAAATGAGGATAATGGTGGTTATGAACACGCCGGCGGTCGCGACCAGCAGGAATATAAACGCGGCGTGTCTCAACTCATCGGCAAAGGGCAGGCGGTGGCTGTAAATCGAAGGTTTTGGTACCGGCACATCCTGGCTTAGGCCGTATAACTGGTACCAGTAGGATAATTGCTGCCATTGCTGCGGGATATCGCTCCGCAGGTATTCCGGTAAGGGGGCGGCGGTTATCCAGGGTGTCCCGGCGGCTGTCCGGCTGCCCGTGCCTCCGGGAGTCGCTTCCAGGTCTACCCACCCGTAGCCCGTGAAGTACACCTGCGGCCAGGAGTGATAATGTTTGTTGCGCAGGATATACTCTCCCTCACCCTCGCCGGGTTCCCCGGGGGTATATCCGACGGCAAGTCTCGCGGGCACATCGACCGACCGCAGCATTACCGTCATCGCCGAGGCAAAGTAAAGGCAAAAGCCGGACTTCTGTTGGAAGAGGAAGTGTTCCACCCCGTCGACTCCGGGGGGCGGGGCATCGATTTCCTCTTCATAAGGAAAACCGGAAAGGTATTCGTCTATCGCCATCACTTTTTCGTAAGGAGTCCCGGCGCTACCGGTTATATTCGCGCTTAATGCCCTAATCTCGTCGGGAAAATCGGCGGGTAGACGCAGGTACTGGTAAGAAATCGATGATGGGTAATCCTCGCCGACTATGGCTAAAGCCTCGCGGGACGGTGAGGGGATGCTGGAGGTTACCGTATAGTGTTCGCCGGGGCCGAGTATGCGGGGCGTCGTTACCGACATGACGTCCCCGGAACTGATGCCTATCATGGCGTTCGTGTCCGAAGATACGTATTCGCCGGCCGTCAGCAGGGCATCCGTTTTTATGTTGGTGGTCACCGTATAGGTTATCGTATCGCGACTGGCATAATCCCCGAGGTCACCCCAAGGGGTTTCCTTTTCCAGCAAATATCCATCAACTGGGCGGTTTTCCCAGCCTTGAGACGTGTAGGAATCGTATATTTTCACCCTCCAGTAGGAAGGCTGCGGAGAACGCACCAGGAACTCAATCTGCTCTTTCTGCTTCCAGGTCTTGCCGAATTTCAGGTCCTGGCGTATCATGCTCGTACTCAATGGCTGCTTCGCGGGTACCTTGGCGAACAGGTTAAACAGCGAGTCTTCCAGGTCAAGTCCCCGCACCATTCTGGTAGCTACAAAGTCCTGTAACCGGGGGAAACGCGCCCCTGGTACCACCCATGCGACCGAGACAGCCACGATGATAACGCAGAGCAATATGGATACCGTATAGAGCAGACCTCGCGCGGTAGTATTTGCGGATTTTTTAAAGACGTAATTCTGTTTGGACATGCGCGTCCAGGTGACGAGCAGTGTCGCCGCAATAAAGTACAGACCAAAGAAGTAATAATAGCTATCCGGGAGGTTGCTCAAGTTCGCCAGGATTACCAGCGTCCCCAGGCAGACGGCTACCCAGGCATTCTTGCGGCGTATTATAGACCAGGTTGAGAAATAGCCCGTTATCCAGACCAGAAGGGAGAGGAAGACCGCAAAAGCTATCGTCTCCGTTGCGGCCAGCCGGTAAGTCTGCCAGGCCGTGATACCGCCGCCGATGCCCAGAGCCGCGATATGCGCCGCGATACCCGGAAGTCTGCTCCTGATAAGCAGCCCGGCCGTCAGCATTGACAGGACGAGTATCAACGTCAACGCGGGTTGCGGGGTTATCCACCTGGCCAGTTCCAGCGAGAGGACCGCGATTTCGAGGACGATGAAAAGCAGAATGATGCTTATCCACGTCTGCCGGTTGTTTGACCAGGACATCATAATTGTCTGCTTGATACCGTTATCGTTCACCGTAGGTTTTTCCCCTGATGTAATGTACCCGTGAGGAGTCCAGCTGGCTGTCCAGCGCCTGCGATATTTCCATTCCCTGCCTCACCACGTAGACGCTGACGTCGCTGGAGTTGAGGCTGCGGGGGGTATTGTCCGGGGTGTTCACGCCGCCGAAGCTGAAGGAATCCAGGAGTATGGCTATCAACCTGGCGCGGCGGTCGATGGCGTAGCGCAATGGCGCGGCTATCCCCGGATTTGCGGAAGGCATGACGATAATGACGATAGAGCCCGCCCCGAAATGTTCTGCTCTTGAAGCCAGCAGGTTATTGATTGGCACGTTGCCCGTGGCTTTCAGGAGTGCCAGTGATTCCAGTATGTGCTGCAGACGTTCTTCCCCGGGTTCGGGGGATAGCAGGAAAGACCTGTCCCCCGCTGCTATCAGACCCACCCTTTTCCCGGCGGAGAGGTATTTTTTAGCCAGGGAGGCGGCTATGGTAACGGCGTATTCTTCGGTTGTTTCGTTGCCCTCCCCCAGCTGGGAGGCCTGGCGCATATCCAGGACAATCCAGATTTCATTGTAGCCGTATCCGGTACGGTCGGGGTCGAATTCCCGTACCATCAGGTTTCCGGTATGGGCCGTGGTATGCCAGTGGATGTGGCGGAGGCTATCACCGCTGACATATTCGCGCACGCTGGAAGCATTGGGACTGGTCTCGGTGTCCAGCCACCGGGTGGAGCCTGTCCCCTTGCCCCGCCGGGGAATCCTCTCGAAGAACGGCAGCTCCAGCGTCGCCGGGTATATGGTAATTTCCTGGTGCTCCCCAATGCGCCGCTCCACCGGGAAAAAGCCGAGAGGGTCGGTTATCCTTACTTTGAGAACGCCGGTACCGTACCTTCCCCTCTTCTGACAATGGACTTCGGTCCGCCATGAGTAAGAACCCCGTGAAGTTAGACTGACGCCCAGTTTATTACGGTAGCCCGGTAAGTCGGTCTCTTCCTGCACTTCAACCAGCGGGGTGGGTATCACGCCGCGATTGGTCAAAGTGAATGCCATCTCAAAGCGTTCGCCGACCTGGAAAAAGCGGGGAAGTTTTTCAACGCGGCAGTGAATACCGCGGGCGGCCAGGCGCGACCATGCGTAGCTTAACAGCAGCACCGCCGCGATAAATATAAAGAAGCGCCAGAGGAGGGTTGAAGCTCCGGCCAGAGCTATTATCAGGATGAGAAGGAGAATAATAATGAGAACCCAGCGATTTTTCATGTCATGTCAATCCGGGGTGGCGGGGTCGTACCGCGTAGCCCCGGAAGCCTCACTGCTTCCGTTCGGGGATTGTGCCCGGCACGGGCACCGTTTCCATTATCTCGGCGATTATCGCCCGGCTGTCCCTGCCCGGCGTCTGGCCTCCGGCGGATAGTAAAGAGCGGTGCGCCAGGGCGGTTACGGCCAGGGCTTTGACATCGTCGGGCAGCACGTAGTCGCGTTTCTGGAGCAGTGCCCTTGCCTGGGACGCGCGGAAGAGCGACAGCGAACCGCGCGGGGAAGCCCCGAGGAATATCGAGGTTTGATGGCGAGTCGCTTCCACCAGCGATACTATGTATTGCTTGACGAGGTCGTCCACGTAAACATTTTTCACGGTTTCCTGAATCATCAAGACATCGGAGGCATCCACCACGTAGTCTATCTGCTCTATGGGATGTATATATTGCTGGTTTTCGACTATGGCTATTTCCTCCGGCGGAGTGGTGTAGCCGAGGTTTATCCGCAGCAGAAACCTGTCCAGCTGCGCCTCGGGGAGGGGGAACGTCCCTTCGAATTCTATGGGGTTCTGGGTGGCCAGAACGTGGAAAGGCGAGGGCATTTTCCGGGTAACGCCGTCCACGGTAATCTGCCTCTCCCCCATGGCTTCCAGCAGGGCGGACTGCACCTTGGGGGTGGCGCGGTTGATTTCATCCGCCAGCAGTACCTGGGCCATTATCGGCCCGGGGCGAAACTCGAAATCGCTGGTCTTCTGGTTATATACCGTGACGCCGGTAATATCGCTGGGGAGCATATCGGGCGTGAACTGAATCCTCTGGAAGTTGCAGTTAATCGATTTTGCCAGGCTACGGGCCAGCATTGTCTTGCCGACACCGGGGATATCCTCGATGAGCAGGTGGCCTTCGCTGATGAGCGTTATCACCGCCAGGTCTACCGCTTCCTTCTTGCCGACCATCACCTTTTCCATGTTCTGGACTATTTTTTCCGCCAGTTGTTGAGCTGTGGCTATTTTACTGTCTATCTCTACCATCCTAGTATCTCTCCGGCATTAAACTTAGGTTATCTATACCTCTAGTTCGAGTATATCACAAGGTAAAAATGACTAACAAAAATTGCATGGATAGTGCGCTGTTATCCTTCTCCTCCGGTATATATTCTCCCGCGGTTTGTTTTGACTTTTCCCGTGAAAACTCATTATCATAATCAAGCGTGTATCTGATTAAAGGAGAGATAGGTTTATGGCAGTTGACAAGCGATTCGAAAAGCTGATGGAGCCCGGTCAAATAGGGTCCGTAAAAACAAGGAACAGGATAATTAAGACGGGCGCCGGGATGATGATGTGGCACGAGGATGACACCCGTGTGAACAAGAAGGTTATGGCTTTTTACGAGGGTCTGGCCAGGGGCGGCGTAGGCCTGCTGATTGTGGAATCTCCCACCATCGACTACCCCCTGGGCGCGCGCTGGAGGGCGCGCTACCGCATCGATGACGATAAGTATATCAAGGGTCTAAGCGAACTGGTCCAGAATATCCGTAAGTACGACTGTCCTACCTTTATGCAGATGAACCACGACGGTCCCTGGCAGCGGATAATCTTCGAGCCGACGGCTCTTTCTCCCGGTCCGCCGATTGCGGCCTCGCCGGTGACCTTCAGTTCTGATAAAGACTTTCACAACGAGGTGCCGCACGAACTCACCATCGAGGAGATAGAAGTTATTATCGATAAGTTTGCCAGCGCGGCGGTGCGGGCGGAGAAGGCGGGATTCCAGGGGGTTGACATCAATGCCGCCAGCAGCCACCTTGGGCATAACTTTCTCTCTCCGTTCTGGAATCGGCGGCAGGACAGGTACGGCGGGAGCCTGGAAAACCGGGCGCGGTTTGTGGTGGAAATCATCCAGCAAATCAAGAAGCGCCTGGGGCAGGACTTCCCCGTTTCCGTCTGCATCAACGGCATGGAAATCGGCCGGATCGTGGGGGTGGATAACGCTGAATGCATGACACCTGAATACAGCCGGGGGATAGCCCGGGTACTGCAAGAAGCCGGCGCCGATATGATTCACGTGCGGAGCCACTGGCTGGGCCGTCACGTTGCCGCCTATCTTCCGGAACTGTTCTGTTATCCCGGGTGCCCTGTACCCAGGAAGGATTTCCCCAAAGAGTACGACAGGAGCCGCCACGGCGCGGGCGCCAATATCATCCTGTCCGAAGGGATAAGGAAAGCGGTGTCTATTCCGGTTATGGTGGTCGGCCGGCTCGACCCCGTGCTCGGGGAGGAAGTGCTGCGGAAGGGCATGGCGGACTTTATCGGCATGACGCGACGCCTGATTGCCGACCCCGAGCTTCCCGGCAAGGTCGCCGCGGGGCAGCTGGACGATATCGCCCCCTGTACCGCCTGCGATAATTGCCTGGGGAGCGGGCGCTGCCGTATCAACGCCAACCTGGGCACGGAATATAATACCTATGAGAAGGCGGAAAAGAAGAAAAGGGTCGTGGTCGTCGGCGGCGGGCCGGCCGGAATGGCGACGGCCAGGGTGGCGGCTTTAAGAGGGCACGATGTAACGCTCTTTGAAAAATCGAGCAAGCTTGGCGGATTGCTCCCCATGGCGGCCATGGTAAAGGGGACCGAGATTGAAGACCTCCCCGGCTTCGTTCGTTATTTCAAGCGCCAGATAACCGAACTCGGCGTGAAGATAAACCTCGGCAAAGAAGCCACCCCGTCGATGATAACAGAGCTTAAACCCGATGCGGTTATCCTGGCGACAGGGGGAACCGCCGTTATCCCGGGGATACCTGGCATATACGGTCGCAACGTGGTCAACGGCGCCGTCCTGCACCAACGACTTAAGATGTTTTTAAGGTTTATCTCGCCGGACGTCTTGAGATGGCTGACCCGTTTCTACCTGCCGGTAGGCAAGAAGGTGGTTATCATCGGCGGCGGCATCCAGGGCTGTGAGGTGGCCGAATTTTTCGTCAAGCGGGGCAGGAAAGTGACCATCGTGGAAAAAGCCGACCGTCTTGGAGAGGGGATGGTGGATGCCGCTTTAGCTTACCTCCTTACCTGGTTCAAGGAGAAGGGCGTGACCATGATAACCGGGGTCAGGGAGTACGTGGAAATAACGCCTCAAGGACTGACCATCGTTACCGGGGAAGGCGAAAGGCGGACCATCGAAGCCGATACCATCGTCACGGCCATCCCCTTAATGAAAAATACGGAGCTGCTGGAGAAGCTGGAGGGTAAGGTTCCCGAGGTTTACGCCGTCGGCGACTGTAAGGAGCCTCTCCTGATAGCGGACGCCGTCGGTGAGGGCTCGCGCACGGCCCGTACTGTCTAGCTTCTTGTGGATACCACCGTATCCTTGACAGTCGCGCCGGCTGCGGATATCATTCAACCAATATGACCACGCTGGTATTTATCAAAGACCTCGTCATCGCCACGTTAAGCCAGATGGCCTCCCTGTTCGCGGGAGTCTTTATTTTCGGCCTGCTGATTCATTTCATCTCGCAGCTAACCTTCAGGTCGCTGGAAAGGACTTTCGGGAGCAAAGGGGTGTATTTTGTCGCCTGGCTGGGCACGCCGATTCACGAGCTGGGGCATGCCCTTTTTTGTGTTATATTTCTGCACAGGATCGTGGATATCAAGTTCTTCAAGCCGGACCCGGTTACCGGGACGCTGGGATACGTTTCTCATACCTGGAACAAGGGGAACCCCTGGGCGGTGCTGGGGAATTTCTTCATCGGCATCGGGCCGGTGCTGCTCGGCTGCGCGGCGCTCTTCGCCACTTTTTACTTCCTGATTCCGAACAGCGCGCAGGTCTGGGACTCAATCATTTTCGAAGTCGGTGAAATCGGCGAAAGCAACTCGGTCGGCGGCTACTGGGCGGTTTTTTGCAGTTCGTCGCTGGCGCTGGTAAAGATTATATTCACTATCTCTAACCTTACCAGCTGGCAGTTCTGGGTCTTTGTCTACCTTTCCATCTGCGTGGCCTCCAACATCAGGCTAAGCCTTGCCGATATCAAAGGCTCCTTATCGGGGCTGGGCTGTATCGTCCTCATATTTTTACTGATAAATTTCCTGGGGCTTATCACCGGGTTCGGCAGCGAGAAGTTCTTCCCGCTTACAGCCTCGTCACTCGGCGTGGTTTACAGCCTGTTCATACTCGCCTTAATCATGGTGCTGCTGGGATTTATCGTCATTTATCCGGTATCGGCGGTCGTTTACAGGCTGAAATATAAGATTCCCCTTAATCCGTTTTAAGGCGTTCAGCGTTAAATCTGGCATCGGTGAGCATAAACGACTATAATATGGGATGACATACCGGAAGCGCGAAGCACGATACTGGAGAGTCATATGCACGATATGCATGAGAAACAGAGCATATCCGAGAGACTTATAGAAAAGGGTTACCGGCTGACGCCGCAGCGCCTGATGATTCTCTCGGCGATGGAGAGCAGCAGCGACCATATCAGCGCCGAGGAGATTTACGACCAGGTATCAGCCAGTTATCCCAATGTTAATATCTCGACAGTCTACCGTACACTGGAGCTATTAAAGAAGCTCGGCCTCGTCTACGAAATCAACCTCGGTGAGGGGCGCATCCGTTATCATGCCGAGGGCAGCGGGCACCATCATCACCTGGTCTGCCAGGGCTGCGGCGCCATTATCGATATCGACGAATCGGCCCTGTCTTCCCTCAAGGATGTGATACTGCGCGACTATAAATTTCAGGCGGAATTGAGACACGTTGGTATCTTCGGATATTGTGAGAATTGCCGCCGTAAGCGTTCCGGAGGGGGTGGTAAAAAGTAATGCCCGGCAAACGCAGGGAGAAATGGCAAAAGGATATCCTGGAGCCGGCCTTGAAACGTTTCCCGGAAAGGCAGCCTGATTTCGACCTCACCTCCGGCATTGAAATTCAGCCCCTTTACGCTCCCGACGACCTTGAAGGCGTCGACCTTGAGGAATCTATCGGGTATCCCGGCGAGTACCCTTTCGGACGGGGCATCCAGCCCACAATGTACCGGGGCCGACTCTGGACAATGCGCCAGTACTCCGGGTTCGCCTCGGTGGAGGAGTCCAACCGCCGCTATCGCTACCTGCTGGAGCAGGGGCAGACCGGACTAAGCGTCGCCTTCGACCTGCCTACCCAGATCGGCTACGACTCCGATAGTCCGATGGCGCGCGGCGAGGTCGGCAAGGTGGGCGTGCCCGTCGATACGCTACATGATATGGAGGTTCTCTTTAAAGATATACCGCTGGACAGGGTAAGCACTTCCATGACCATCAACGCCACCGCCCCCGTCCTGCTGGCGATGTATATCGTCCTGGCAGAACGACAGGGGATAGCGCCGGACAAGCTCGAAGGGACCATCCAGAACGATATCCTTAAAGAGTACATCGCCCGGGGCACCTATATTTTCCCTCCCGCCCCTTCGATGAGACTGACCACCGATATTTTCAAGTATTGCAGCGCTAATCTGCCTCGCTGGAATACCATCAGCATCAGCGGCTACCATATCCGCGAGGCCGGTTCGACG
>CAYPYL010000027.1:0-10256 GCA_964414605.1 uncultured Dehalococcoidaceae bacterium | reverse complement strand
AGTTAAACTGCACCCAGGTCTTCCCGATGGTCTCCATGCCGCATTCGAAGATGGAATTCTTAATGGGATTGGGGTTGCCGGGGACGATTTTCAGGTATCTAAGGGCAATGGGAATAACTACCATTACGAGGGAAAAAAGTATGACGACGATGGAAAAAAGCCCGATTAATCCGTAATTTGCTAGCAACTGGTCCCCTGACTATCTCAATCTATGATTTAAAGTTTACGTGCTCGTAGTACTATATATTTTGATACAGGGATTTTGGCACTGCGGTAGTATACCACATCTTTTTTAGAAAAAGCAATACCGCTGGCAAGTGTGTTTTCCATGATTGTTGATGCCCGCTCATTGCGTTGGTTACTTGAGCCCGTACTTCTTCGCCAGGGCTGCCAGGCCGGGCATGGAGCACTCGAGGGTGCGGTCATCGACGCAGTACACCAGCCGGAAGTAGCCGGGCGTGCCGAAGGCCACCCCGGGCACCGTCAGCACGTGGTGCTCACGTTGTAATTCATGCACGAAGGCGATATCGTCCTCTATGGGGCACTTGGGGAAAATGTAGAAGGCGCCCTGGGGTTTGTTTACCTTGTACCCCATTTCCGATAAATGGTCGTATATAAAGTCGCGGTGGCGCTGGTACTCGGAAACGGGAATGGTCACGTCTTGGAGGTGGCACACCACATTCTGCATAAAGGCCGGGGCGTTAATGAAGCCGAGAACGCGCGTGCAGAAGACAAAACCCGTTATCAGTTCGTCATGGTTCGAGCTGTCCGGGTGCAGGGCGATATATCCGATTCGCTCGCCGGGCAGGGACAGGTCCTTGGAGTGCGAGGTGGCGATAATGGTGTGCCGGTGGGCGTTCAGCGGCGAGGGGTGTTTCAGCCCGTCGTAGATTATCTTCTTATACGGTTCATCGCTGACGATGAATATCGCCTTGCCGTATTCCGCCTCTTTCTTGCGTAATATTTCTCCCATCTCGGCCAGCAGGCTCTCGCTGTAGACAACGCCGGTGGGATTGTTCGGCGTATTTATAATGACCGCCTTGGTCCTGGGGCCGATTGCTTTCTCGAACTCATCCATACGGGGCATGAAGCCTTCATCGGAGGGCACCAGCTTGACAACGCCGTCGTGATTTTCCACGTAGTTAAAATAGTCGACGAACCAGGGGAGGAACAGTATTACCTCGTCGCCCGGGTCAAGGATGGTCTTCAACGCCACGTTAATAGCTCCCGCCGCCCCCACTGACATCAAGATGTCGTTTTCCGTGAGTTTAGTGCCCGTTTCCTTGTACAGCTGCGCGGCGACGGCGGCCCTGGTTTCCGGGTAGCCGGCGTGGGGCATGTAGCCGTGCATGCCCGGGTAGGGGTTATCCGCCAGGCGCTTTAGTTCGCGCTTGAACTCCGGTGGAGGCTCCATGATGGGGTTGCCCAGGGAAAGGTCAAAGACATTCTCCGCCCCGAATTTCTTTTTCATGGCGGTACCTTCGTCGAACATGCGACGAATCCACGACCCCAGTTCCATGCCCTTTTTAACTCTAGCCGATACGGACACCTTCTATTTCCTTTCTGCCCATTTCAAAGGCAGTTAAATTGATTTCACGGATATTCTCCGGCAGGCGCTGCGAGATGCTCTCCTTCCAGGTCTCTACCTCCAGCGGGGCGAACACCGAAAAACAACCCAGCATAAATATATTGAGGGTCCTGACATTTCCCAGTTCTCTGGCGCGCCCGGTACCGTCCACGAAGTAGATGCGGTCAGTCTGCCGCTTCAGTGCCGCGGCGATTTCATCATCGGTGGGGTATTTCTCCTGTCCCAGGCTGACGGACTGCGGAGGCTGTTCGTATTTATTGACGATGGCTATGCCGCCGGGTCGGAGAAAATGGCTCCACCTGGCTGCCTCCAGCTTTTCAAAGGCGAGAAGAAGGTCGCCCCCGCCGTCTTTAATCAGGGGCGACCATACCTTCGGCGCCAGGCGCACGTGGCTGACGACACTGCCGCCGCGCTGGGCCATCCCCAGCGTATCCGTCTTCTTAACGTCGAAGCCGGCCGCCAGGGCTGTCTCGCCGATGATATCGCTGGCCAGGACGACCCCCTGACCGCCGACTCCGGTTACCAATAAGTCTATCTTTTCCATCTCATTATTAACGTTACTCATGCGGAAATCGCCTTCTGCGGGCACAGCTGCTCGCAAATAGTGCAGATATCCCCGGCGCAAAGCGTCGGCTCGATGAAAACCTGCCCGTCGGCGCTCTGGATAGCCGGACAGCCCAGGGCGAGACAGACGCCGCACTGGTTGCACTTTTCCACGTCGACCTTCCGGGGATTTGCCCGCTTCCTGACGCGCATGGCGCAGGAGCCGCGGACGATGATGACGGATACCTCCGGTCTATCCAGCGAATCTTTTACACCATTTCTCAACGCTTTAATATCAAAGGCATCAATAACTTTGACGTCCTTAACGCCGATGCCCCGGGCCAGGCTCTCGATATCCACGGCGAAGGTCTCTTTGCCCTGCGCGGATACGCCCGTGCCGGGGTGTTCCTGGTGACCCGTCATCGCCGTGGTGCGGTTATCAAGTATCAATATGGTAATATGCCCTTCATTATAGACGGCATCCACCAGCCCGGTGATGCCGGAATGCATGAAGGTGGAATCGCCGATAACGGCCACTACCTTACTTTTAACGCCGGCCCTTTCCATGCCGAGGGCCTGCCCGATGCCGGCGCCCATACAGGCGGTGGTATCGAGGACGTTGAGCGGCGGCAGGGCCCCCAGCGTATAGCAGCCGATATCACCGGTGATTATCAGCTTCGGCTCCTGCGGTCCGTCGTTTTTCTTTTCCAGCAGTTTGGAGCGCTGCCCGAGGCTGTTAAGGACGAAGTAGATGCCGGTATGAGGGCACCCGGGGCAGAGCAGGGGAGGCCTTCTGGGCAGTCCCTTCGCCGGTTCCAGTATCTCCTCCGGAGGCGGCAGGAGGCCGGCTTTGGAGCCGCTCTCGGTGACGATGCGTGTGTTCAGTTCTCCCACCGGCGGGATAAATTCCTTGCCGGCGACCTCAATACCCATCGACTTTATATTGTCCTGGAGAAACGGGTCCAGTTCCTCGACGACGATAAGCTTTTTCACGCCGCCGGCAAACTCTTTAATCATTTTTTCCGGCAGCGGCCAGCTCATCCCGAGCTTGAGGAAGGAGGCCTCCGGGAAGGCCTCGCGCGCGTACTGATAGGCGACTCCGCTGGCAACGATACCGAGGTCGCGCCCTCCCCACATAATCTGGTTCAGGGGGAACGATTCGCTGAACACGGCCAGTTTGAGCAGGCGTTTTTCCATAAGGTCGTGACGGGGCAGGGCATTGACCGGCAGCATGACGTATTTCTGCATATTGAAGTAGAAAGCCGGTTGAGAGTCGCTGACGGCGCGTTTTCTTTTAATATCCACCACCGACTTCGAATGTGATATACGGGTGGTGGTGCGCAGCAGCACGGGCGTATCGAACTCCTCGCTGATATCGAAGGCGTAGCCCATGAGGTCGTAGGCGTCCTGGCTATCGGTCGGCTCCAGCATCGGTATCTTGGCCAGCCGGGCGTAGTGGCGGTTGTCCTGCTCATTCTGGGAGCTGTGTATCTGGGGGTCGTCGGCGCTGACCACCACCAGTCCGCCGATGACGCCCGTGTAGGACGCGGCCATAAACGGGTCGCTGGCGACGTTAAGTCCCACGTGCTTCATGGAGACCATGGCGCGTACGCCCGCGTAGGATGCCCCCATGGCCACCTCCATAGCCACCTTTTCGTTGGTGGACCACTCGGCGTAGATATCCTTAAAACGGGCCAGGTTTTCCAGGATCTCGGTGCTGGGCGTGCCGGGGTAAGCGGAGGCAATCCGCACGCCGGAGTGGTAGGCTCCCAGCGCCAGGGCTTCGTTGCCGGATATTAATTGCAGAGTCATTTTCATCTTCATCCACGCAAATCAACAGCATTATATCATAGAAGAATAAATAAGCGCAACAATTTTCTGATAATTTACGCAATATTTATCTATCCAACAATATAATTTTACCATACTTTAGAAACGCGGGACAATTACATGCGTCGGTTGACGCCCCCCTGGCATTATGCTACACTGGTAGTTGAAAATCATTTTCAATTAGAAGGCTGGTTATGGTCTATACCGAGAAGAGGGTTGAAAATGCGTTGCGGCAGGGCGGGTATAAGTTGACCCCACAGCGGCGCACGGTTATCAAGTCGATTATTCATACCCATGAGCACCTGACCCCCGCAGAAATATACGAGAGGGTATGCCGGGAGGACCCGCAAATCGGACTGGTGACTGTCTACCGTACCCTCGAAATCCTTGCCGAACTCAATCTCATCTGCGAGATGCACGCCGGGGGGAACTGCCGCAGCTACCTGATGCGGCGGCCCGTGGAGCACCACCATCACCTGATCTGCTCCGACTGCGGTACGGTGATTGAGTTTACGGATTGTGACCTCGGAGAGTTGGAGAGAAGGCTGGCTGAAGAAAACAGCTTTAAGATAAGCGATCACATCCTTGAGTTCGTGGGGCAGTGCCGTAAGTGCCGCGGTAAAGCTTTGACGGGGTAATAGGCAAAATGTTCAAACGCATCGGTATGGAACTGCTGCATCATGTCCCCTTTACGGCCGTGGGGGCGGTGGCCGGTATTGTCGCCATGGTAATCATACACTTTACCAATACCCCCAGGGAATTATCGAACGCCGTTTTTTACACCCTCCATCCCATACACGTCGTTTTAAGTGCCTTGGTTACAGCCTCGATGTACCGGCTGTATAGTAAACGCCGCAGGCTCTGGGCGACGATACTCATCGGCTACACGGGTTCCATAGGGATAGCCACGTTGAGCGATATCATCATTCCGTACCTGGGCGGGGGCGTCCTGGATATCCCCATGGAGTTCCACCTACCTTTCATCGAGACCGCTAAAATGCCCTTCATCGGCGTTCAAAAGTGGATAATCGTCAACGCGGCGGCGGTTATCGGTATCGCCATCGCCGTCTGGAGGCCCACCACCAAGTTCCCCCACATGGGGCACGTGCTGTTGAGTACCTGGGCATCGCTGTTCAGCTTTACCGCCTTCGGGATTGCCGACTGGATTCCCCTGTTGCCTTTTATTTTCCTGTTTCTCTTCCTTTCGGTCTGGATTCCCTGCTGTGTCAGTGATATCGTTTTTCCCCTTTTATGGGTGCCGGGAGGGACGCAGCACGGGCACGCCCACCATTGAGTTATAGCTAAAAGTCCCTTATACTTCGTGTAAGGGTTATGAATCGTTATCTATTTTTCTTGATGCCGGCTTTGGTCCTGGCGGTAATTCTACTGTCAGCGGGCTGCGGGAGTACCGCGGAGGTGGAAGGGGGAGGGGACAGGGCGGCTATCGTTGACCAGCTCTATATACTCGAGCCGAACCCGGCTTTTATCTCCGAGGCAAGCCGTCGACTGAAATCGAACGGATTTGAGGTCGACCTCTGGCAGGGGAATGATATCACGGTCGAATTTTACCGAAAGCTGCCCTCGTTCAACTATAAGTTTATCATTTTCAGGATACATTCCGGGATACTCTTGAGCCTTGAGGAAGAAGGGGTTACCCCCCTGCCGGCGACATACTTATTCACGGCGGAAAATTATACGACCACCAGGTATGTCACCGAACAGTTGACCGATAAGGTATCCAATGCCCTGATGGTGGAGGACTTTCCGCTGGTTTTTGCGGTTAATTCCGACTTTATTAAAGATACAAAGGGCAATTACAATAACGCTGTGATTCTGGCGATGGGATGCGAGAGTTACAGCTATGACGACATGCCTCCGACTTTTATTGATAAAGGCGCCTCGGCATATCTGGGCTGGAATCATGTGGTCAGCCTGGAATACGTGGACGAGGTTACGCTGAACCTCCTCGGCAATCTGTGCGCCGCGAATATGACCCTGGCTCAAGGCATCGAGAAGACGATGGCCGACTGCGGAAGTGACCCCTACTTCGAATCGTACCTGAAATACTATCCGGAAGAGAGCGGAGACAAGACGGTAAGAGAGCTTATCCGGTAGCGGGCGAGAATGGTCTATTATTCCTCTAAAGCACGCTAGTATCTCCTGAAAACGTTATGATACTATATTAGGTATGAACGGACAATGGTATAACCAGAGCCCGGAAGAGGTCCTGCAGCGGCTCGATTCCCGGCATGCCGGACTTGCCGCCGAAGAAGTCGCAGCGCGACTGCTGCGGTACGGCCATAACCAGCTGAAGGGCAGAAAGAAGACGCCGCCCGTGCTGGTTTTCCTCGGCCAGTTCTTGAGTCCCCTTATCTACGTTCTGCTGGTCGCGGTGGCCATATCCTTCGTCGTCGGGCATTTCATGGATGGCTGGGTGATACTCGGCGTCCTGGTGCTCAATGCCGTCATCGGGTTCGTTCAGGAAACGCGGGCGGAAAAAGCCATGGAGGCCCTTATACGGATGGCGGCGCCGCAGGCGAGCGTACGGCGTGATGGCAAAATCAAAAATATCACCGCCCGTGAAATCGTGCCGGGAGATATCATCCTCCTGGAGACCGGCGATAAAGTGCCCGCCGATGCCAGGCTCATCGAGGTCGCCAACCTGAAAGTCAACGAGGCTACTCTTACCGGGGAATCGGTGTCGGTGGATAAGCATACCGCGTCGCTGACCGGAAAACTGACGGTATCCGAACGGAAAAACATGGTGTTCATGGGTACGGTCGTTACCTACGGTCGGGCTGCCGCGGTGTTGGTTGAGACCGGCATGGCTACCGAGATTGGCAGGATAGCCACCGGCATCCAGGAGGTCAAACCGGAGAAGACTCCCCTCCAGAAGAGTATCAGCAAATTAAGCCGGTATATTATCGGCCTATTCCTCGGCATCTGCGTGTTGCTGATAATCGTCGGTCTTATCAGGGGGATGGATTGGCTGGAGGTATTTTTACTGGCGGTCGCCGCGGCGGTATCCGCCATACCGGAAGGACTGCCGGCGGTGGTTACCGTGGTTCTAGCCATGGGTATGAGGTTCATGGCCCACCGCAACGCCGTGATTCGCCGGCTAGTGGCAGTGGAGACGCTGGGCTCGGCCACGGTAATCTGCTCCGATAAGACCGGAACGCTGACGTTGAACCAGATGATGGTCAAGAGGATATTCGTCGGCGGTCGCTGGGTGGAAGTCTCCGGCGAAGGCTACACGCCGCAAGGAGAATACCAGTGTGATAACCAGACGCTGGATACCGCAAACGAACCGGTGCTGGAATTGCACCTCCGTATCGGCGCCCTCTGTAACGACGCCGCCCTGACCATGGAAGGCGAGCAGTGCTACAGCATCTTCGGCGACCCTACCGAAGGCGCCCTGGTGGTGGCGGCCGCCAAGGCCGGAATGAACCGTGAAAAATTGGACAGAATATATCCCCGGCTCGATGAAATCCCTTTCCAGAGCGAAAAGTTCTACATGGCTACCCTGCATCCGCGTGAGGGAGGGCGGGTGGCTTACGTTAAGGGGTCTGCTGAAAAGCTCCTGTCCATGAGCAAATACTGCTACCGCGGCAGTGAAATAGTACCGCTGAAAAAAGCCGAGATTGAGTCGATTATCCAGGCCGGCGATGCTATGGCGGGGGAGGCGATGAGGGTCATCGCCACGGCCTATGTCGATTTGCCCGCCGACCTCGAGGACCTGGAAGAAGACCACTTGATGGGCAATCTGGTGTTCGTCGGCCTTTCCGGGATGGCCGACCCGCCCCGCGAGGAGGCAAAAGAGGCGATTCGACTCTGCAAACGGGCCGGCATCAAGGTTATCATGATTACCGGCGATAATAAGATTACGGCGGAGTCTATCGCCCGCCAGCTTGAACTGCCGGAAGGGAAGGCGATAACCGGTAACGAGTTGCGTGAGATGAGCGACGCGGTATTATCTGCGGAGGTGGAGGGCATCTCGGTTTTCGCCAGGATAGAGCCCATACAAAAATTAAGGATAGTCAACGCCCTTAAAAACCGGGGACATGTCGTGGCGATGACCGGCGACGGTGTCAACGATGCCCCGGCCCTCAAGACGGCTAATATCGGCATCGCCATGGGCATTACCGGCACGGATGTCGCCAAGGAAGCCTGCGACATGACGCTGGCCGATGATAATTTCGCCACGGTGGTGGCGGCGGTGGACGAGGGGCGGGCGATATTCAATCGATTGAGAAACGTTATCTTTTTACTGTTGAGTACGAATATCGGCGAGCTGCTGGCCCTGGTGCTTTCCATATTCTTCATCGGCAAGGCGCCGCTGCTGGCGGTCCAGATTATCTGGGTCAACCTGGTTACGGATACAGCGTCGGCTATTCCGCTTGGACTGGAGCCGAAGTCCGGCGACGAGCTTAAGCAGCCGCCGCGTCACCCCGGAGTGGGCATACTCTTTCCCGGCCAGGTACTCCGCATTGTCTTCATGGCGGTATATATGGGCGTCGGCATTACCCTTATTTTCAACTGGGCTCAATCGAGAATGCCCATCGAGGAAGCACGGACGGTCGCTTTCTGCACCATGGTCACCTTCGAGTGGTTCCGCGCCTTCAACGCCCGCTCTGACGAACATACCGTTTTTAAGTTGGGCATCTTCCGCAACCGCTGGCTGGTGGGGGCTATCTCGGTGGCTATTCTGTTACAGTTTGCCGTGATTTACGTGCCGTTCCTGCAAGACGCCTTCCGGACGGCGCCGCTAAGTCTAGGCGAGTGGGGTATCGTTATCCTGGCCGGCGGCAGCCTCTTTATCATCGAGGAGACCCGTAAAGCACTGTTCCCCAGGCTTTACAGCCTCGGCAAGTGGCGACCGGTAAAATACCGCCGACTGCAAAAGCTCAAGCTGCGACTGCGGAGCGGACGTAAGAAAACCCGGGTTCAATAAAGAAAGGAGCCGGAGGGTAATCCCCGGCTCCATTATCCACCTCTGCAACCGCCGCGTTACTTTGCTTTAATATCAATCTGCCTGGTGTCCGGCCCTTCCGCTTTGGGCATCCTGATTTCCAGTAAGCCCTTCTTCAGAGTGGCCGTGATTTTCTCGGCATCGACGCGGGAGGGGAGAAAAAAGATACAGTTTCACCCATCGCGAAAGTGGAACTGTAAAAAAAGGGCTGTTCCGGGGGAGCCGGCGGGCGGGACTACATCTCGCGGTTCAGGCTGACCAGGAACTCGGCGTTGTTCTTGGACTTGCTCATGCGTTCCAGCACCCGCTGCGTCGCATCGACGAAGCTTTCGGGGTTGGAGGAGATTATCCCCACCATCCGCCGCAGCAGCCATACCTGTTTCAGCGTCTCTTCGCCGAGCAGCAGCTCTTCGCGCCGCGTGCCGCTGCGCTGAATATCCATAGCCGGGAAGATGCGCCTTTCCGAAAGCCGGCGGTCGAGGTGGAGTTCCATGTTGCCGGTGCCCTTGAACTCCTCGTAAATAAGGTCGTCCATGCGACTGCCCGTATCGATGAGGCAGGTGGCGATGATGGTCAGGCTGCCGCCTTCTTCGGTGTTGCGGGCAGCACCGAAGAAGCGTTTGGCCGGGTGCAGGGCGGCGGGGTCGATACCGCCGGAAAGAGTACGGCCGCTGGAAGGCATGGCCAGGTTATAGGCACGGGTAAGGCGGGTAACGCCGTCCAGGAGAATAACCACGTCCTTGCCGCTTTCCACCAGTCTTTTGGCTCTTTCCAGGGCCAGTTCCGCCACGCGTGTCTGGTTCTCTACCATCTCGTCGAAAGTGGCGGCGATTACCTCGCCGTTAACGGAGCGTCTCATATCGGTAACTTCTTCCGGGCGCTCGCCGATGAGACAGACCATCAGGTGGATATCTTCATAGCTTTCGGTAATGGCGCTGGCTATCGATTTCAGTAAAAGCGTCTTGCCGGCCTTGGGTGGCGATACCACCAGGCCTCGCTGTCCCCGTCCGATGGGGGCTATCAGGTTGAGAAGCCGGGAGGAGAGGTCGGAGGGGGAATGTTCCAGGTTGATGAGTCGGTCCGGGAAGGTTGGCGTGAGTGACCCGAAAGGCTGGCGGTTTTTTACTACCTCGGGGTTGAGGTTATTGATGGCTACCACCTGGAGCAAACTGTAATATTTCTCGTTGCTCTTCGGCGGCCTGCCCTGTCCGGTAACCAGGTCACCGTTGCGTAGTCCGAAGCGCCTTATCTGCGAAGGAGAGATATAGACGTCCGTCTGGCTGGGCAGCATCGTCTCCTGCCGGAGGAAGCCGTAGCCGTCGCTCA
>CAYPYL010000026.1:0-10296 GCA_964414605.1 uncultured Dehalococcoidaceae bacterium | reverse complement strand
GCCTCTTCAATAATAGCCGCCGTCTCTTCTTCCTTTTTAGCCTCCGGTTCTTCCGGAGCTACTTCCGGTTCTTCCGCTTTTTCCCCGGCGTCTTTGGTCTTCCTGGCGGCTTTAGCCCTGGGTTTCTTCTCTTTCTTGTCCTCTTTTTCCGGCTTTTCTTCCGCCGGCTCGTCCGATATCACGTTGACCTTGACGACCGCGGTGATTTCATGGGCGAACCTGACGTTGACATCGTGAACGCCAAGCTGGCGAATCGGCTCGGCCAACTCTATTCTCTTCTTGTCAATATCGTAGCCGGCGCTCTTGCTCAACTCCTCGGCGATATCGGCGCCGGTGACGGAGCCGTACAGCTTCTCACTTTCGCCGACCTTGGCCTTGATGGTGATTTCAACCCCTTCCAGTTTTTCGGCGAGTTTAGCCATCTCGGCGTCTTCTAGCTCGCGCTGTTTTACTTTCTTTTTCAGCTGTGATTCCATAGCCGCCGCGGCCTGCGAGCCGGCTACCACGGCCAGTTTACGCGGCAGCAGGTAATTCCTGGCGTAGCCGTCCGCCACGATCCGGGTCTGGCCGACCCTGGCGACCTTGGGGATATCCTCGATAAAAATAACCTTCACGATTTACTCCTTTTTTGGCGACAATTATACTTATATAATAACTGCTGGGATACGTCAAATAACGGTCAAAGCCAGACCCTAAAAAAACCGGAGTTTCTGGAAAAATTTTTATTATTCCGAGATATATCTTTCGGCGCCGATGGCAGCCACGGCGCCGTCGCCGGCGGCGGCGATTACCTGACGGATAGAGCCGCTGCGAATATCGCCGGCGGCGTAAATGCCGGGGGTACCGGCCTCCATCTTTTCGTTGGTAATGACGGAGCCGTTATCGTCCAGCTTGACGATATCCTTGAGATATTCCGTATTGGGCTTAAAACCGACTCCCATGAAGACCCCGGAAACATTGAAAGCAGACTTCTTTTTGGTCTTGACGTTGCTTACCTTGACCCCGGTGACGAAATTATCACCGGTGATTTCTTCCAGCACGCTGTCCCAGAGAACTTTAATCTTCTTCTCGGCGAAGGCTTTCTCCTGCAATATCTTGGTGGCGCGCAGCTCATCGCGGCGGTGGATAACCGTTATCTTCGAGGCGAATTTGGTAAGCTCGATGGCTTCCGTAATAGCGACATTACCACCGCCCACCACGACTACCTCTTTATCCCGAAAGAAGGGGCCGTCACAGGTAGCGCAGTAGGAGACGCCTTTGCCGGTGAATTCCTCCTCGCCGGGCACACCGAGCTTCTGGCGTTCCAATCCGCTGGCGATGATGACGGCCTTAGCCTCAAAATCGCCGCCGGAGGTACTTACGATAAACCGCTTGCCCTTTTTACGCATACCGGCAACATCGGCTAGGAGCGTTTCCAGCCCGAACTTCGCCGCCTGCTTTTGCATGGCTTCGGTCAAATCGAAGCCGCTGACGCTTTCGGCAAAGCCGGGGTAGTTTTCCACCCACTCGGCATTGATAATCTGGCCGCCGACGGCTCCCCTCTCGACGAGGAGGCTGTTCAGCCTGGCGCGGGCGGTATAAATACCGGCGCTTAGCCCGGCGGGTCCGCCGCCGATTATCACCACATCATATTGCTTCGGGGACTCTGCCAATATTCTCACCCCCTTTTACAGTCGTGTCTTACGACCTGACTACAGCGCCGTGTCCAGGCTTTTCTTCAACTCTTCCTTGGGTCGGAAGCCGATGATAGTATCAACGGGCTCGCCTTTCTTGAAGAGCATCAGGGTGGGGATGGACATGATGCCGTACCGGCTGGCAACCTTGGGAGCTTCATCAACGTTTACCTTAACGAAGCTCACCTGGCCGTCGTAATCTTCCGACAGTTCCTCGACGACGGGAGATACCATCCGGCACGGCCCGCACCAGGGCGCCCAAAAATCGACCAGTACCGGCAGTTCTGCCTGTAATACTTTTTCATCAAAAGTTTTTTCTTCAATTTCCACTGGTTTGCTCATTGTTTCCCTCCTGAATTTTTTCTGTTAGACCGCATTCAACGGTCGCCTTGGCGAGACCTATGGCATTTTTAATAGCCTTGGCTTGGCTGCGGCCGTGAGCGATGATGATATTACCATTCACGCCGAGGAGACAGGCCCCGCCATACTCGGTGTAGTCCATCTTTTTCGTCCAGGAACCCAGACCGATATCGCGGAGAAGGTCCCGGGCGCGGAGCCGCGAGACGCTGGAAAAAACATGCCCCAGCTGCCTGACCGATATCAGGAAATTATCGCTTAAGCCCTCGATAGTCTTGAGGACGACATTCCCGGTAAAGCCATCGGTGACGATAACGTCGTGGGTCCTCTTGACGATATCATGCCCTTCTATATAGCCGGCGAAATTTATATCCCCGGCGTTTTTAAGGAGCCGGTAAGTCTTCTGGGTCAGGTGATTGCCCTTGCCTTCCTCGATACCGTTGCTTAACAGCCCGACGCGCGGCGACTCTATCTTGAGCAGATATTTGCTATAAATAACGCCCAGCCTGGCGAACTCCAGGAGGTGCTCCGGACGGCAATCCGCGTTGGCGCCGGCGTCCACCAGGAGCGCCGGAAAAGACGAAATGGTATCCAGGAAGCAGCCGATAGCCGCCCGACTGATTCCGTTCACCCTGCCCAGAGTCAAGAGCGAGGACGCAACCACCGCGCCGGTATTACCCGCCGAGACGAAGGCGTTGACTCCTTTGCTCTTGAGCAGGTTAATGCCGACCACAATAGAAGAATTGGGTTTATTCTGAATGGCCTTGATGGGGTGCTCGTGAAAGTCGATAACCTGCTTGGCATCAACGATGGTAATAGGAACTTTTTCGATAGATTTTGCCGCCAGCTTGCGGAGGACGTTCTTCCTGCCCACGAGGATAATCTCCACGCCGTATTCCTGGGCTGCCTTAATCGCGCCCTTGACGACTTCGTGGGGGGCGTAGTCGCCCCCGGCGGCATCGACTGCGATTTTAATCACTTAAAGCTGCTCTCCCTGTTTAACGACACTTTGTTCCCACATATCGCACTGTCCGCCGTAGCACGCGATAACACGGTCGCCCTCGGAAATCCGCACGATTTCACAGGCGGTCGGGCAGGCCTGACATTCGAACGAGGACGTCCTGTATTCCACCTCGCCGACGCCGAACCCCCTGAACCGGCAGCCGTTACGGCTGACCGCAGCATGTTCATGCACGAGCAGGGCGGCGCCGACGGCACCCATGAGCTCGTGGCGGGGGGGCACGATTATCTCCGTGTCAAGCTCTTCCCGCAGCGCCCTGATGATACCCCTATTAAAGGCAACGCCCCCCTGGAAGACCACCGGCGACTGGATATCCTTGCCCGAGCCGACATCCCCCAGGTAATTGCGCACCAGGGCACGGCAGAGCCCGTAAATAATATCGTCGACGTTGTGTCCGGTCTGCTGCTTGTGCACCATGTCCGACTCGGCGAAGACGGTACAGCGACCGGAAATATGAACCGAATCGCTACCGAGCAGGGCTCGCCGGGACAGCTCTTCGATACTCATGTTGAGCCGGCCCGCCTGATGGTCGAGGAAGCTCCCCGTACCGGCGGCGCAGACGGTGTTCATCCCGAAATCGGTCACCATGCCGTCGCGGATGATAATTATCTTACTGTCCTGCCCGCCGATTTCTATAACCGTGCGAACATCCGGGACGACATCGACGGCGGCTACGGCCTGGCAGGTAATCTCGTTTTTCACCAGGTCGGCACCGACGATAGCCCCGGCCATATGGCGGGCGCTGCCGGTGGCTGCCACGCCCTTTATCATAATATCCTCCGGCAACTCCTGTCCAAGCCGGCGCAATCCCTGCTGGACCACGTCCACGGGCCTGCCGCCGGTGGGCAGGTAAAGACCGGCGAGTAAATCATCGGACGCATCCAGTACGGCGAACTTGGTGGTAACCGAGCCGACATCAATGCCCAGATAGGCTTCCATAGCTATTATTTCCTCAACGTCTCTATCTTAAAAAGCGGTGGGGCACTTCTTGAACGCCCCCTCATTCTCACTTACGTTTGCGGAACTCTTCCCAGACCTTTTCAGCCGTTTCGGGGTCGGCCAGGATATCCACGACGGTCATCGCCATAGCCCCTGCCGCGTCCAGCATACCGTTCAATCCGTCCTCCGAAGCAGCCGCCTCTGCGAACTGCGGCGTATGTATCTGGACATCCTGCGGCGCTATGGCTACCAGCGGCTGAATAGTCGGTATGAGCTGGCTGACATTGCCCACATCGGTGCTGAAAGTCATCATGGTATTATCGCCGAGGCGTATGCTGCGTCCCAGCGACTGCATATTCTGTTTAAAAAGCCGCGCCATGGTCAGGTTATTGAACATGGCGGCGTAGTGTTCTCCCCACTTATATTTAAGTTTAGCACCAGTAGCCCTGGACGCGCCACTAAAGCAGCTGATCACCTTTTTCTTAAGCTCATCCAGATAAGCGTCATCCTCGGCGCGGACGATAAAAGTTGCGGCGGTATGGGCGGGGATGATATTGGCCGCCTCTCCGCCGTCGGTGATAATTCCATTAATCCGCGCCCTGTCCCTGATGATCTGGCGGAGCGAATTTATGGCGTTAAAGGACTGAATCATCGCTTCCAGGGCGCTGATGCCGGCCTCCGGCTCGGCGGCGGCATGTGCCGCCCTGCCGATGAACTCTACCTGTAGAGTTTCGCAGGCGAGGGTATTCATCACCACCGTGTTCCCCCCGCCGGGATGGGCTATTATGGCCATATCGACATCGGTAAAGGCACCCCTCGACGCCATGATTGCCTTGCCGCCGTACAGCTCCTCGCCGGGAGTCCCGAAGACCATGATACTGCCTCCCAGCGCGTCTACGGCCTTCTGCGAAGCCACCGCAGCAGCGACGGAAGCGGTAGCGATGAGGTTATGTCCGCAGGCGTGCCCGAGCTTGGGCAGGGCGTCATATTCGGCGAGGAAGGCGATAACGGGCTTCCCGCCGCCGTATTTGCCCCTAAATGCGGTAGATAGCCCGGAGATTCCCCTTTCCACGGAAAACCCGTTTTGCTCAAGATACTCCGTAATCCATGTAGCAGCCT
This sequence comes from uncultured Dehalococcoidaceae bacterium, assembly GCA_964414605.1. Taxonomy (GTDB): domain Bacteria; phylum Chloroflexota; class Dehalococcoidia; order Dehalococcoidales; family RBG-16-60-22; genus JAFGPF01. Next base: position 5,187 of record CAYPYL010000026.1, on the reverse strand, counting down.
GCTTTTCCTCGAAGGCTGTCTCCGGATTATCGTGCAGTTTCGCGCTTAGAGCGGCGAGTTGTTCGCGGCGAGAGCTTATTTCTCCGGTAACATCCGCCTTGAGTTTATCAATATCCACTTCCGTTTCCCCTTCAAGCCCGGTGTCCAATACCTTCATTATAACCCAGTAAGATTGGGATTTAAAGGATGAACGGGCTAAGCCGTGAACAATGCAATGGCGGCAGGGGTGGGATTAGATATCAACGAGGGGTCGGGGGGAGGGCCAGTAAAATATGATAACGGGGCAATATTAGCGTGATTTTATCTTGCATAATGCAAAAAAGCGTGTTATAATAAGGCTGCCAAGATAAGAATAGCAATGATGTAAAGTGGGTTTGATTCCCACTTTTTTAATTACTTAAACTGAATAAGTAAATCGGAGGTTTTCATCCGAAATGAAGAGCGATTTTTTGCTCGCCATAACACAGCTTTCGGCGGAGAAGAACCTGCCGAAAGAAGTAGTGCTGACCGCCGTCGAGGCCGCACTGGTGTCTGCCTACAAGAAGGACAACTTCAACTCCACCCAGAATATCGCCGTGAAAATCAACCCGAACAGCGGCAAGGTTGAAGTGTGGGCAGAAAAACAGGTAATCGAGAAACCTACCGACCCGCAGTTTGAAATCTCGCCGAAAGAGGCGAGAAAAATCAAAGAGGACGCCGAGATAGGCGATGCCATCATGGTGGAATCGACTCCGGCCAATGCCGGACGCATCGCGGCGCAAACGGCGAAGCAGGTCATCCTGCAGCGCCTTCATGAAGCGGAGCACAGCGCCATCTTTGAAGAGTACGCGGACAAAGAGGGGGAGGTAGTCAGCGGTGTGGTCCAGCGCTTCGAGATGGGGCAGGTGAACATCGACCTGGGCAGGACGGAGGCCATACTGCCGGCATCCGAGCAGGTGCGCACCGAACGATACCGGGTCGGCCAGCGCCTGAAAGTGGTCCTGTTGCAGGTCGCCCGCACCAGCAAGGGCCCCAGGGTAATCGTATCGCGCTCCCACCCGGAACTGCTGCGCCGTCTTTTCGAGCTGGAAGTCCCGGAGGTATATAACGGAACGGTGGAGATAAAGTCCATCGCCCGCGAAGCGGGGTTCAGGAGCAAGATAGCCGTGGCAGCCAAGCAGGAAGGCATCGACCCGGTGGGCTGCTGCGTGGGCCTGCGCGGCATCAGGATACAGAACATCGTCAGCGAGCTCAACGGCGAAAAGATAGACGTCGTCCAGTGGAAACCGGACTCGGCTACCTTCATCGCCAACGCATTGAGCCCGGCGCACATCGTCAGCGTGGGACTGAACGAGGACGAGCAGTCCGCCACCGTCATCGTCCCGGACAAGCAGCTTTCGCTGGCCATCGGCAAGGAAGGACAAAACGCGCGTCTCGCTGCCAAGCTCTCCGGATGGCGCATCGATATCAAGAGCGTTTCCATGGCGGAAGCCGAAAAGGCGGAAGCTGCCGCAGCGGCGCCCAAGGCAAAGGCGGAAGAACCGGCCGCGGTAGAAGAAGCCGAGATACCGGAGGCCGTGACGGAGGAGGCGGTCGCGGAAGACCTGCTGACGGAATTGACTATCCCGGACGAAGTGGAACTCGTCGAGGAACCCGCGGTCGAAGAGGCTGAAGAAGGGGCGGCGGAAGAAGAACCGGAAGAGGAAGAAGAAGTTGTACTGGCACCGCCGATTGCCCTCAAGCAGGAGGACGACGAAAAGCCGCAGCTACGGTTCGCCGAGGATATCATGGTGCCGAGAAGGGCCAGGCCCACCTCTAAAACAGGCAAGACAAAGAAGAAAAAGAAGGGCGGCTACGCCAAGGATACCAGCGAGGACGGGGTAAAAGTAAGGAAAGGCCGCCGCGACTATGAAATCATGGAGGATGAGGAGGATTTCCAAAATTAAAGCCTTGCCGAAAAAGCCGGTACCCCGGCGGACCTGCGTGGGCTGCCGCGAGATAAAGGCCAAGAAGGAGATGGTCCGGCTGGTGCGTACACGGGAAGGCGATATCGAAATAGATGCGACCGGGAAAAAGGATGGGCGGGGAGCTTATATCTGCCCGGACCCGGACTGCTGGGAAAAGGCCCTGAACGGCAAGCAGCTGGAACGCACTTTGAGGGTCAGCCTCCCCGGGGATAAAAGAGAACGGCTTATTAAAAGCGGAAAAGACCTGCTGAAGGAGTTAACCAGTGCCCAGAGTGAGTAAACAGGAAAACACAGAGGAAGCGGTGGCGGAAAAGGCCGAAAAAAAGGCTACCGCCACGAAAGTCCCTGTAATCAATATCCCGCGTTCAATCGGCATCAGGCAGCTGGCCGACCTACTGCAGGTCGATTCCATTAATGTAATCAAGCAGCTGATGCGCAACGGCATCATGGCCAACATCAACCAGATAATAGACTATGAAACGGCCTCCGCCATCGTGACGGGTTTCGGCTATAAGGCGCGGTTCAGGCCGTTAAAAGACCAGCAGCTAGCCACCGCCGCCGAGGAGAGCAAGAAGCTCAAGAAGAGCTACGGCAAAGACGCCGCCAACCTGCAGCCACGCCCGCCGATTGTCACGGTCATGGGACATGTCGACCACGGCAAGACCAAGCTCCTCGATGCCATCAGGCAGACCAACGTGGCGGAATCGGAGGCGGGGGGCATTACCCAGCACATCGGTGCCTACCAGGCGACGATAGACGAGCAGAAAATTACCTTCCTGGATACGCCCGGGCACGAGGCGTTTACCGCCATGCGGGCGCATGGGGCCAATATCACCGATGTCACCATCCTGGTTATCGCCGCCGACGACGGGGTCATGCCGCAGACCATCGAGGCGATACATCACGCCCAGGCCGCGGAAGTACCGATAGTCGTGGCGATTAATAAAATCGATAAAGACAACGCCAACCCGAACCTGGTGAAACAGCAGCTTACCGATGCCGGACTGGTCATCGAGGAATGGGGCGGCAATATCGTCTGCGTGGAGATATCCGCTAAAGAGAAAAAGGGCATCAAGGAGCTACTGGAAAGCGTCCTCCTGGTGGCGGAAATGGAGGAACTGAAAGCCAACCCCAACCAGTCCGCCCACGGCGTGGTTATCGAGGCGAAGATGGACAAGAGCCGCGGGCCGCTGGCCACGATACTGATACAAACGGGGACGCTGAAAGAAGGCGATACGGTAGTCGTCGGGAATACATGGGGCAGGGTAAGGTCCATGTTCAACTACGTGGGCAAACGGATGAAGAAGGCAGAGCCGTCCACACCCGCCGAAGTACTGGGACTGGCCGAAGTCCCGCAGGTGGGAGACACCTTGACGGCGGTAGCCGACGAACGCCACGCCCAGGCCCTGCTGGCGAGAAACAAGGCGGAAGCGGAGAAAAAGGCTTCCAAGGCGGGAACAGCCATCAACCTGAATACGCTGTACGACCAGATAAGCGCCGGCAAGGTAAAAGAACTCAACGTCATTCTCAAGACGGACGTCCAGGGGAGCATCGAGCCAATCAGGAACTCGCTGGAACAACTGGGGACGGACGAAGTAAAGGTCAGGATAATCCACAGCGGCACGGGCAATATCACCGAGAGCGACGTTATGCTGGCATCGGCTTCCAGCGGCTTGATAATCGGCTTTAACGTGAGTACATCGGAAGGCGCTCGCAAGCTTGCATCCGCCAGCGTCGTGGACATACGCCACTACAACGTGATATACAACCTGGCCGACGACATTACCAAAGCGCTGAAGGGCATGCTCGAACCCACCTACGTGGAAGTCATCGACGGGAGCGCCGAAGTAAGGGCGGTCTTCTCGGCCGGTAAGAGCACCAAGGCAGCCGGCGTGTACGTTACCGACGGTAAAGTAACCCGCAACACGTCCGTAAGGGTGAGGAGAGGCAAGGAAGTGCTGGCCGATTCCACGGTGATCAGCCTGAAACGGTTTAAGGACGATGCCAGGGAAGTGGCCGCCGGCTACGAGTGCGGCGTGGGTGTTAAGGACTTCAACGATTTCGAAGTCGGCGATACGCTGGAATTTTATAGAATGGAAAAGTCCGGGTAGCGGACGATACTCCGGAATTCATATCATGGCGCATCACATCGAACGGGTAAACACCCTCATTCGGCGGGAAATCAGCGAACTGATCCAGCGCGAGCTTAAAGACCCCCGACTCGACGAATTTATCGCCGTAACAGCAGTGGAAACGTCTTCCGACCTCAAATATGCCAAGGTCTTCGTCAGCAGCATCGGCGGACAGCAGCAGGAAAAGAAGATACTGGGAGTATTGAATGCCGCCTCCGGCTTCCTTCGCTCCCAGCTCGCCAGGAAAGCGAACCTGCGGCGCACGCCGGAATTGACTTTTCACTGGGACAACTCCATCGAGCACGGCGACCATATACTGCGCCTCATCGACCAGACCAGCGCAGAATATAAGGAATGACCTTGGACGGGATTCTGAACATCAATAAACCCCCCGGAAAAACTTCCTTCGGCGTGGTGGCGGCGGTGAAACGCCTTAGCGGCGAGAAGCGCGCCGGCCATTCCGGAACGCTGGACCCTGACGCCACCGGAGTCCTCCCGGTCTGCCTGGGACGGGCTACACGCATCGTCGAGTTCCTGGTGGATACCACCAAGACCTACCGCGCCATGATAGAACTGGGTATCGCGACCGATACCTACGACGGCAGCGGCAAGGCAACCTACCGGGGGGACGCCTCACAAATCCACCGCGCCGATGTGGAATCCGCCCTCGAAGCGTTCCGGGGCTCCATACGGCAGACCCCGCCGATGTACAGCGCGGTAAAGCACCGGGGCAAGCCCCTCTACAAGCTGGCGCGGGAGGGAATCGAGGTTGAGCGGAAGAGCCGCCCGGTGATGGTCCATCGCCTTGAAATGCTCGAATGGCAACCGCCGCTGATAACTTTGGAAGTGGAATGCAGCAAGGGCACTTACATAAGGTCGGTGGCGAACGACCTCGGGGAGGCGCTGGGCTGCGGCGCCCACCTCAAGAACCTGGTACGCACGCGGTGCGGCATCTTCGATATCAGGGACAGCGTCTCACTGGCACAACTGGAGGAGGCATTTCAACACGGGTACTGGGAGCATTACGTTTATCCCACGGATATCGCACTACAGGACTATCCGGCGTTGGTGGTTGATGATGCCGGCGAGGTGTCCATCAGGAACGGCAG
>CAYPYL010000025.1:0-10641 GCA_964414605.1 uncultured Dehalococcoidaceae bacterium | reverse complement strand
GAGGTGGAAGAGACCCTACGCGTTAAGGACTTGAGCGAGCTTATCGCCGAAGCGCTGGAGAAGGAATAAACCCTTACCTTCTGGCGTCCTTACGGATGAAGGGATAATTTAACTCGGTAGAGGTCAGCAGACCGTAGCGACCCGGTTTCCGGTATGAGTTACCCAAGGTTTCGCGTTCCCGGTAACTCCTTAGCGCATCGAGTTCGAACTCCGCTATATATACCCCCTGCTCCTCCCCTGCCTCGACTATCGTCGTATCCAGTGATTGACCATCGATGTCATGGAAAACGATTGGGCTGAAAGCCACGGAATGTCCGTTTTCCTGCGGGGCCGCGTAGTTGGCCATCGCCACGCCCACCATGTTCTCGTAAGCGTGGGCGCGGAACTGGCCGAGGCGGTTCTGCTCCAGTTCGCAGGCATTGGGGGTCAGTATTATCTCGGCACCCTTGAGCATGAGAATCCGGGCGCTCTCCGGGAACTCCCGGTCGTAACATATCATCGCGCCGATTTTCACCTCGCCGGCAGCCGTATCCAGATTGCACACGTAAAAATCATCGCCGGGGGCGCATAGGGCATCGAACGAGAAGTCGCAGGTGTGCACCTTGGCGTACGTCATGAGGTTTTCCCCGTGACGGTCGATAATCGATACCGAGTCCCTTGGTTGACCGGGCCATTTCTCCAGGTAGGTAAGGGCTATCGCCATGTCCAGTTCTTTAGCCAGCGACCTGAAATGACTGACGAATTTACTCTCACGGCCGACTGCCTTCGAGGGGAACTCCCTTTTAAAATCGGGCCCGACCGGGTCACGAAAGGGATACCCGATATTCCACATCTCGGGGAACAGGGCGATATCCGCCTTCGCCTCTTTGGCGCGACGGCAGAACGCCTCGCCTTTGACCAGATTGGCTGCCTGGTCTTCGCCGCAGGAGACCATCTGGAGCAGGGCGACTTTAAGACTGTTCCTGATATTTCTTCCCTTCAAGCTTCTCCCTACCCTCTTGGCACTCCGCCCTGTCCGGTCCCGGCTTCCAGGCAGCGCAGCAGGCGGGCTTCACCGGATGGATGGCGCAGACAGCCAGGCCGTTATCATATTCCAGGAAGGCGCAGGCGCCGTTCACGTGCCGTATCAGGCGGTATTCCGAGTACCGCCAGCGCGAATCGTCGTAGAGACGGTACCAGTCCTGTAATGTTATCCCCAGGTAAGCCACGATACGCGCGATATCTCCCGGATTAACGAATGCCTGGTGCCTGGTGCAGCATACGCCGCACCGCCGGCACTCCACGGTATCCGTCTCTACCGAATTTTTCATACTATCCATAATAAAAAATCAGGGGAATCTTCTTGTAAATTATAAACTCCCCTGAATCTTTATGCCAAATTTGACTATTTCTTCTTCGGCTCAGACGGCTTAGCTTGCCCGGGTCTGGTGGAGACGGCGGGTTTTGCTGGACCTTTATGTCCCATATCAGGCGTACCCTCCTTTGTCAAACGTTTATGCGGAAACTGGTGTTCGGCCTTTCATAAAATAACCGCTTTTTCTCCGGTATAAGAGTGTTTAAAAAGCGCTCTAAGTAATATTATACACCAGAATTACATAAAATAAATAGTCTTTAAGTACCAAATTGCTTTTTCAGTCGCTCGCAGGCGACCTCCGGCGGCAGGATGCAGATATTCTCGTCCTGCAGTATCTGGTAGTAAAACTGGTCGCTGGTCTCGATGGGCGAATAAAGCAGCGAGCCGCGCGGCGTAATCCGGACGTGCGCCCAGAAGTTGTTGTTATCAAAGCCCGAGTATGTTGCCATGTTGAAACTCGGCAGATTCAGTCCATCGAGGTATTTGAATACCTTCAGGAGGCCGGAGGCGAAGTCGCGGAGCTCTTCTCCGGTAAGCCCGGCGATAGAAGCCTTTCCCGGGAATAACGCCGTAACATCGGAAATACGTCCCCGCGGCGCGAAGGCGGTGAGCCACTCCGTGCCCCCGGTTTTGCCGACGTATCTTACGCCCGCCCGCCTCTCCTGCTCGAGGAGGTCGCTCCAGTAATTCGTCCCCTTCTCTTTGCGGTATCTCTCGGAAGCCTCCAGCACCTGTCTCTGGTAATAGGCCGCGTGGTAGCCGGCATTGCCCTGGAGATGGGGATGAACGAGGCTCCCCCCGGATGGGGGCATGTAATTCCAGGCGATGAAGTGGTGCTTCGCGGCGGGGTCGCTCTCCTGTACGGCCCTGATATACGCCTGCGCCGCCAGCAGGGCGTTTAACACGGTCTCCGTGTCGAAGCCGTCCAGGGGGATGAAATGCTCATCGGAAATGACCACGACGATGCCGTAAACGTCCCAGGGGCTGGCATTAGGGAAGGCAACGGCCTTCCCCCGACGGATAATACCCTCCGGGACGAGTTCCGGGGGAAAGCGGGGCGTGACCTGCTCGACGAGCGGCATACAGAACGGACAGGTCAGCTCTTTCGATTTACTTACCAGGGCTTCGATGTCCGGTCGGATAATCCTCTCCAGCGAGTACCGAACGATGCGGCACGTCCGGCCGGTAAGGGGGTCGAACCGATATTCCAGCGGCACCTCCGCCTCGGCAAACTCTCCGGAACTGTCACGCAGCATCATCCGCGAGGGAAATGTCTCGCTTTTAAACTCAATATGGCTGAATTTTGTCGGTTTCATTTTACGATATTGCTGATCAGCTTGAATTTATCTCCTCTGGCCACTTTAAGCAACTCGAACAGTGCCGTTTCTACGGTCGTCGGGCTTATTCCCGCCGCCCCCATTTTGAACAGGCTGACCCGCTTATTCAGCGGGTCCCGCGAAGAAACGCAGTCCACGACCACCTGGACTTCATAGCCCGTCCGGACCAGGGCTACCGCCGTCTGGTAAACGCAGATATGAGTTTCGATACCAGCGACGAGCACCTGTTTTCTTTTGAGGGATTCCAGCGCCATGCCGAAAGCCCCCTCGTCGCAGCAGTTGAAGCAGACCTTTTCAATCGGCTCGATATCGGGCAGCAGCTCCTTTATCTCCGGCAGCGTCGGGCCCAGTCCCTTGGGGTACTGCTCGGTCAGGACTATCGGTATCTCCAGCACCTTAGCCCCCTCGATAAGCTTCAGGACGTTCCGCAGCAGCTTTTCTTTTTCCTGCATGGCAGGGAAAAGCCTTTCCTGAAAGTCTATGAGTACCAGTATTGTATTATCGACGTTAAGCACCGTCGGCGCTTCCATGATAAATGAACCTCAAATATGAAAAATCGAATACCGGACTAACGTGCCCGGCCTGCACATTAAGTATAAAGTTCGTCTACACTTGATGTCAAAAATCCTGGAAAAAAGAGAGGGGGATATACCCCCTCTCAAACACACCCTCACAGGGACTGATCAGTCAATGGTTTGTTCCACCGGCTCGTGGTACGCCGGCATGAATTTCAGGCTAAGAATGGCCCCGACGATATTGATGCCGCAGGAGAAGAATGCCATCACCTGCCACGCATCCATGAAACTCGTCCTGGCGATTTCGATGAGTGCCTCGCCGGCTCCGCCCGGGAGCTGCTGGGCAACGATAACCGCCGCCCCGACGGAATCGCTGGCCGCTTCGACCAGTTTGGCTGGCACAGCGCCTATAGCAGCAATTGCTTTCTCGAAGCTGGACGAGTAGATGGTGCCCAGTATCGAACCGATGATGGCCACACCGATGGCACCGGCCACCATGCGGCAGACAGTATTCATTGCCGAGCCGATACCTGCTTTGGCTTCCGGCAGGGCGCCCATGACGGCATCGGTGGCCGGAGCGGCTATGTAACCCAGTGAAAAGCCGATGCCGAAGAATATCAGGCCGAGCTGCCAGTAAGCGGTATCGGTCTGCCAGAAGGCGGCCAGGACAAGCAGTATGGCATTAAGGAAAAACCCTATGACCATCACCTGTTTAGTACCTATCCTGGCGACGATTCGGTCGGCCGAGCCCGCCCCGATGAATATACCTAACGCCAGCGGCACGAAGCGTAGTCCCGTCTCCAGGGCGGTGTAGCCGTTGACAAACTGCATATAAAGCGTCAGCCCGAAGGTTATTCCCACCTGCCCGAAGGCCATCAGGGATACCGCACCGACACCCGTGGAAAATCGGGAGTTGCGGAAGAAGCCAATCTCCAGCATGGGATGGTCGGTACGGCGCTCCCAGAGGATAAACAGCACAATCAGTACCACCGCACCGACTATAGAGCCAATTACCGCAGGGTCTGTCCAGCCCCAGCTACCGCCCTGGACCAGACCGAAGACCAGTCCGGCTAGGGCCGCCGTGGAAATTACCGTGCCGGGGAAGTCCGGGCGTTTCGGGTTCGGGTCACGGCTGTTGGGTATGAGAAAAAACCCGGCCGCCAGGGCTACTAACGCTATGGGGATATTGATGAGAAACACGGAGTTCCAGTTGTAGTGCTCAATCAGCAGACCGCCGATGATGGGTCCCAGGGCGATACCTATGGCATTCATGCCGGCCCAGATACCTATCGCCCTCCCCCGCTCCTCACGAGGGAAGACATTGGTAATAATCGCCAGGGTAGCCGGCAGTATCATGGCCCCGCCTATGCCCATGATGATGCGCCAGATAATAAGCTGCGTGCCGCTATCGGCATAAGCCGCGCCCAGGCTGGCGCCGCCGAAAATTACTATCCCCGCCTGCAGCAGATATTTCCGACCCAGCCGGTCGCCGAGGGCACCGGTCGTCAGCATAAAAGCACCGAATACCATGATATAGGCATTGATAATCCATTGCAGCTCGGAGCCGGTTGTATTCAGCTCGCGCTGCAACGTCGGCAGGGCAACGTTAATGATGGTGGCATCGATGACGATAATCAGGACACTCAAGGCTATTACCACCAGCGTTAACCAGCGCCGCCGGTATTCTTTTGTATCTTTCGCTACTGTGTTCACGTATTTCTCTCCTTTCTCTTATGCCTGTTCAGTGAATTTAGTTCGTTAAAACGGTTCAAACATATTGTAATTATTGTATTTGTTAAATATATATATTACATATTGTATAAATATACCTTGACATTGTCAAGACTTTTTGTATATAATTTATATAAATAGTACAAATATTTATGTATTCCAGGGTTTTAATTTAATGAACGGGTTCGAGCGCAGGAAAGAGCAGAAGAAAGAAGCCATCCGCCGGGCGGCCATAGAGCTTTTTCAGGCCTACGGGTTCGACCGGGTAAGTGTCAGCGATATTGCTACCAAAGCCCATGTTTCCCACGTGACCATCTACAATCACTTCGGCAGCAAGGACGAGCTGGTGCATAACATAGTGGAATCTGTAATATCCGGTCTGGTGGCGAAATCACGGGAAATTATCAGGGGAGATAGGCCTTTCCTGGAAAAGCTGGAGCTAATTATTTTGGATAAAGCCGAGGTCGCCAGTCAGTACCAGGGTGAATTGATGCGTTCGGTCAGGGGCAATCCGGAAATGCAGAGCTTCATCGAGACTTTATGGAAACATGAAATCGACCAACTATTAACCGAGCTTGTTGAAGAAGGCAAGAAATTACACTTTATCAGTGAAGAGATATCCCCGGAAGCGGTGCTATTTTATTTCGAGATAATCCGCAACGGCGCCTTTTCCAGCTCCGAACTGCTGGACAGAATCAAACCAGACGCCCGACTGGCACGCGAGCTTAACCACCTGTTCCTCTACGGTCTCGTAGATAAAAAGGAATAGCGGGCACCCTACCAGGGCAATCGAACCCAGCCCCATCAGCACCGGTTTTACATCGCCTGTGCCTCAATCCTCGCGGAGTCCTACCAGCAGGGCTCCCGGACCGCCATGCACGCCAAGGCCGGCGCCGAGTTGAAAAGTCCTGATAAGTTCCTCCGGGAAAAGCCAGGCCAGGCGTTTCTTCAGCTGCTCGGCCTTCTCGGGTATGGCGCTGTGGACGATGATAAGCTCGGCTATGTCCCCCTTACCTTCCACGAACTTATAGAGCCTGTCCATCCCCCTGGAAAAGCTGCGTACCAGGCCGGCACGGATAATCTCACCCTCCCGGAAGGTAAGCAGGGGCTTAACATCCAAGATATTCGCCGCAGTTACAATCGTCTTGCTCACACGTCCGCTCCGCGCCAGGTACTTCATCGTATCGAAGACGCCGAAAATATCCACTTTATTAATAATCCGCCTGACTTCCGCCGTTATGACCGCCAGGTTTTTACCGGCCTTTACCAGTCTGGCGACGGCCATAACTACCAGTGCCAGACCCGCTGAAGTAAATTGTGAATCGACTACCTCGATAGGACATTGACTTCCCAGCATTTTTTTAGCAATTATCGCCGAGTTGTAGGTGCCGCTTGCCTTCGAGGAGACATGGATGGAGATAATACCGTCAACAGTATCGCAGTACTCCTTGTAGGCACTGACGAAGTCCTCCGGGGTCGGCTGTGACGTTGCCGGATGGTAAGGCGAGTCAGCCAGTACCTGGTAGAACTCGTCCTTCTGGATATCCACGCCGTCGCGGTATACCTTATCGTTAAAACGTATGTATACCGGCACCACCCGTATACCCAGCTCCTCCGCAATGTCACGGGGAATATCCGAAGTGCTATCGGTAATAACCTGGATATTCACATTACTCCCGTTCTAGACCGGCCGCAGCGTCCCGGCAAAGACCTGCCAGGCAAGGGCCGATTTGGTAATAAAGCTCAACAGCCTGTACGCCTTCTCGCCGTACAGGTAGTCGCGCCACGGTCCCACCTTCTTGTATTGTAAGACCATTTTTGAGGATATTACGAGTTATTCATTAATTTAGTGTAATTGAAGATATATTTATAGTCAATAAGTTTTGTCTTTTTTTAGCGTATTCGCGGCGCTTTTGCTATACTGGGAGCTAAAGGAAACCATATTTCGCCCCGTATGAGAGAAATACCTGTTGGACAGCAATCATAATACACGCCTTTCCCATCAGCCCGCATTCTTCTATGGCTGGTACATCGTCGCCGCCACATGGGTTATGCTCTTCCTGGGAAGCGGGGTGGGGGTGGGCATCTTCTTCAAGCCGATACTCGAGGAGTTCGGATGGGACAGGGCTACCCTCTCCGCCGCTCATACGTTTGCCCTGGTCCTCTTTGCCATCGCCACACCGTTCATCGGCCGGTTCATCGACCGCTTCGGGCCAAAGGCGATGATTTTTATGTGCGTGGCCACACAGACCTTGGGCAGCACGATAAACGGCCTGGCAAGCAGTATCTGGCACATCTTTACCGGCCGGTTCCTCTACGAGATAAAATCCCTGCAGGGAAGCCAGGTACTGATAAACCGCTGGTTCGATAAAAAGAGGGGCAGAGCGCAGGGAATCGCCGCCACCGGCATGCCCATAGGCGCCCTGGTCCTTTCGCCTCTCTCGCAATACCTGATTTTGACCTGGGGGTGGCGGGAAACGATGTTTTTCTGGGCGGGCCTCGGTCTGGTGATACTGTTACCGCTTACACTGCTGATACGCAACAACCCGGAAGAAAAAGGGTGCCGCCCTGATGGCGAACCGCCGGACGGGACAGCTTACATCGAGCCCGGGGCTGATGCTTACCCGGCGACGATAACCGGAGCCTCCGGACATACCTTGAACGAGGCAGTCCGCAAGGGTTCTTTCTGGCTGATATCGGGTGCGCAGCTTATCTGTGGTATCGGCTGCGGCTTTATGATGACCCATATCGTCATCTTCGCCACCGATTTCGGCTACTCGGAGATGATAGGCGCCAGCCTGATAAGCGTACAGGGGGGTCTGAACCTGGCAGGCGTGCTGCTGACGGGCCACCTCTCCGACCGGTATGCCCGCAGCCGGGTGCTGGCCCTGACCCACTTTATACGCAGTATCGCCTTTTTCGTAGCGGTCGGTTTTATCCTTCTTAACGGCGCCCCGCTGTGGATGCTCTACCTGTCCATGGCCCTCTTCGGCTTCGGCTGGTTCACCACTTCGCCGCTCACTTCCGGGCTGGTAGCCGACCTCTTCGGAGACCTGCGCATGGGCACGATAATCGGCGTGACGATGTCCTGTCACACCATCGGCATGGCGCTCGGCGCCTACGCCGGCGGCATTACCTTCGAACTGACCGGCAGCTATTACTCCCTTTTCATCTTCCAGGGCATTCTGGAGGTGCTGGCCGCCGGACTGGCCTTCGCTATTAAACGAAAGAAAAAGTACTAACGGACTATTGCAAATTGGATACGCCCGTTATATAATATGCGCGGTGGTTTTCAGTCTAGGTTATCACTTATGCAGTTAATTTACTTCATCCCGACCCAGTTACGGATGACCTTAGCTCTAACCAACTAAAAGAAGAAAGGAGGTCATCCGTTGACTTTTCAGGACAAGGAGCTCCAGTGTTCCGATTGTGGAGCAACTTTCACTTTCAGCGCAGAGGAGCAAGAGTTTTTCCAGTCCAAAGGCTACACGAATGAACCCAAGCGATGCCCCGCCTGCCGGCAGGCTAGGAAGGCAGAGCGATACGGTTCCAGCGGCTATCGGCCACGCCAGATGTTCCCCGCAGTTTGTGCCGAGTGTGGCAAGGATACAGAAGTACCTTTTGAACCCCGTGAAGGCAGACCTGTTTATTGCAGCGAATGCTTCAATAAAATCAGATCCAACCGGGAATAGCCGCTTCGCTTAAGCGAAAACAATTACAGGCCGGCGGATAATATAGTCCGCCGGTCTGTTGTTTTTCCGGATCTCCAGCGTGAATCAGGCGCTGTAGAGATAAAGCGGGTCTTTATCCGTAATGATTCTCGTTTGCCTCTCCATGGCATCCCTGACATAGCCGGGAAGGGAGAACATGCCCCGGTGGGTAACGCCGTCGTACATCTTGAGTCCCGGGAGAGACCTGGCAGCAATCCTCTTGTCCACCTCGGCGGGGGAAAGCCGGGAGGGGTCGGCGCTGTTCGAGGCGATGCAGAAACCCCACGGGGCGCCGAAACAGGGCATATGCACCGCGCAGGCGGCTACCACTTTAAAAACGCCTTTCAGCGTGTTATATACTGCCGTTAAGTTTAGTAATTCGGTCAACATGGCCTCTCTTAGAAAGCCCAGGTTATTTAGTGCCTCCTTATCGCAGTCGTAGAGTTCAACCAGTAAATGTCTTCCTAGTGCATTCAATCACCTGCCCTCCTTTTAGATTTTTCAGAACCCCCGCCGGCCGGTCCGGCCAGGGCGTAAAAATAATATTATAAATAAAAAGTCCCAGAGCTAGATAACCACCCCAGGAACCTCCCTCACTTCCCGTTTAACAGAAGCAAGGAAAAACAGTGAGCTACGGTTAACAATCAGTCGGGTTCTTGTATAGTCTCCTTTTCAAGCCTGGCTTTTTTATCAGTCACACTATCGCGCTTATTTCCAGATTTTGTTTTATCACTTGGGCCAGGCGGGTCATCTTCTTCTCCTGGTTGAGTCTGGCACCCAGGAGAGTATCTTCAAGTTCGGCAACGATGTCTTTAGCTCCGGCCCCGGTGGAAATAATCGGGATGCCCCGCGCCTCCGCTTTTTGCAGGACGTTATAAACGGGCGGCTCGCTGCTGCCGGTGAGGACGAGGCACTGCGTCGAAGTTTCCAGCGCGGCGAGCTGCATATCCGGGCGGTCCTGCCGGACGATGGCGGCTTTGTTGCTCTTGCGTCCGAAGTAGTCCAGGCCGGAATCGACGACCATCGCCCCCAGCATGAAGCTCTCGACGAGTTCCGCCGATTTCTCGGGATTATTCAGTATCTTACCCTGTATGCTTTCGGCCAGTTCGCCGACCGTTACGGCGAGCAGTACCCTGTTTTCTGGGACTGCTCCCAGCACTTTGATATCAGACGTTTCTTCCTTGACCTGCTTGAGCTTGCTCTCCGGAACCTTGTTGATGACGACGCCCAGCAGGCTCTCGCCGAACCTTTTATAGACTTCAGCATATTTAGGGGTTCCGCCGGAATAGGCTTCCACGGCGATAACCTTCGCCTTCATCTCTTTAGCCGCGCCGTAGGTCTGCTTGCTCAATGTATCATCGGTGCCAGTCCCGAGCATGGCCTCAACGAGGACGACATCCCTGCCCCTTATTACATCGGGGGCGTTCACGGCGTCATCGAGCCCCAGGAACTGCTTCATGAAGGTAATATCGCTATCGGAACCGTCTTTCTCCGCTACCTGCGGCTTGAGATAGCCTACCTTCCTGCCTTCGTTCATCAGGTTTCCGGCCAGCCCGGCGCAGATTGCCGTCTTGCCCGCGCCTTCCTCCGCAGAGACCACATATAAAACGCCCAAGTTTCACCCCCGGTTTGATTACTTCAATTAAACCAATCCATTATAATCCTTTGAGGCAAATTCGTAAAGGGGAAATAAAAATGGTTTTATTTGCTTTTAATGTCAGGAGGTAAATTAGAAAATGTTAAGCGATGTCCTGTTGTAGATACGTAGACAGTAGTGTTATAATTAAAACGTGAGAACTAAAAATAGTCTCACGTATGTGGTAGGCATCTGGCAATGCCTACCTTGAGAGTACAAGAATACAAGCGAACCTATCCTGACTTGAATTATACCATAGTTAGGAGGGTTTGTCATGTCCGACAATAATAATGGTTGGCGTACCCAACCAATGTATAGCTTCAAAGAGGTAGCTCGTTTATCAGGTGTCTCTGTCTCC
>CAYPYL010000024.1:0-10725 GCA_964414605.1 uncultured Dehalococcoidaceae bacterium | reverse complement strand
AGTACAGGCCGATTCTCTTGCCCGCCAGGTCGGCAACGCGGGGATTGGGCGCGGAGACCGGTACGGCTTCTATCGCTCCGCGGGGATTGAGCAGTTCCAGTTTTACGGTTTTTTCACTCATTGGTGACCCTCCTTTGTAAAAACGCGGCTTCCGGAGACGTGCAATATTTTGGTTACTACTATGCGGCTTATATATTATGGTAGTCACTAAAATTAAATGTCAAACTCGTGCCTTCCAGCTTAATCACATCCCCCGGTTTCCCCCTTGACAGTATTTGAAGATTAGGCTATAATAAATAATTAGGTATACCCTAATAATTAAAGTACACCTAAATAAAACGGTAAAGGATCCAGCACATGAAACAGAATATAGAAGAGAACCTGGTCCGGCATATCCTGGAGACAGGCACCAGAATTTACAGCGCGCTCAATCCCGCCATACGACTGGAGATGCTGTCTGCCGATATTACCGTAACGCAGTTAAGGACGCTCCTGATACTGCTTACCGACGGCCCCAGCAACATGAGCCACATCGCCTCCGTTCTGGATATAGCCCTTTCCACGGCGACAGGCATCGTGGATAACCTGGTCAGGAAAGAGCTGGTGGTGCGTGAGGCGGACCCTAATGACCGCCGACTGGTTATCTGCAAGCTCTCGCCGGGAGGACAGGAACTCATCGGTGGGTTGTGGCGTTCTGGAGAATCCCAGATGGAAAGACTGCTGGACGGCCTGAAGCTGGAACAATTGGAAAAGGCCGCCGAGGTTGCCAATATGTTGCTGGATAATATAACGCGAAATACCGGAGGTGTGGCGGAGTGACGAAAATATCACAGGCGCTGGCGAGATTCATCGAGCGCCGTCCCTGGTTGTTTATTATCATCGCCGTGTTGCTCTCTGCGGCGGCCGTGCCGGGCATTACCATGCTGGAAACGGAGACCGGCTTCGACGCTCTCGTCTCGCCGGAAGCCAAGATATCGAAGGACGACACGCGTTACCAGGAGCAGTTCGGCGGCGAGTCGATAACCCTCCTACTCGAGGGCCGACTCGACGATATATTTTCGGTGGGAAATATCGGCGTGCTGACCGAATTTGAGCAAACCATCGCGCGGGACGAGCGGTTCCGCAGCGTGAGCAGTCCCTTCGGCATGTTGAGCGGAATTCCGGGGGAGGCGGCTATAGAATCGTTCATCTATGATGCCGATGGAACCGTCAACCGGGAGATTCAGCCCTTTATACCCGATGACTCCCATGTCCTGATTCAGGTGACGCCCCGGGGTAACATGAGCGATGAAGAATCGCTGCGGGCGTCTCAATACATCGACGAGTATTTCGCAAGTCACCCCATGACCGGTGTCAATGCCGAGGTAATTTCGAGCTCTAAACTGGTGGATGCTATCAGCACCGGCATCGGGAACAACATAAAAATCCTGTTGAGTCTTTCGGTGGTCGTCATGATGCTCATCCTGATATTCATGTTCCGGGTACGCTGGCGGCTGCTGTCCCTCATCATGGTGGGCATTAGCGCCCTGTGGACGTTCGGCCTGGCGGGTTATCTTTCGGTGCCCATGACGATGGCAACGATGGCTGTCCTGCCCATACTTATCGGCCTCGGCATAGATTTTTCCATACAGTTCCATAATCGCTACCAGGAAGAAGTTACCAGGAGCCGGACCACCGGCGAGGCGCTGATTGCGTCCATCTCACGCATGTTCCCGGTGGTAGGCATCGCCCTGCTGGCGACGATAATCGGTTTCATTACCCTCTATATCTCGAAAGTGCCCATGATACGCGATTTCGGCATGGTGCTGGCAATCGGCATCGTCATAAGCTATATAGTCGCCCTGTTTTTGCTGCACAGTATCATCTATCTGGGCGACAAGCGCACCCCGCTGAAAAAGTTGAGGAAAGCGGCTAAAGAGGCCAGCGGCCGTATCGAGCGCGTATTGCTGCGACTCGGCAAGCTGGCGATTAATCATACCCTGTGGATATTCATTATCGCCGTACTCTTTGCGGTCGGCGGCGGCATCGTTGACCACTGGCTGCCGACAAATACCGACTACGCAGAGCTTATGCCCCAGGACACGCCGGAATTGATAAAATTGAGAGAACTACGCGAGATTACCGGCAGCGGAGGCACCATTCAGTTCATGGTGGAAGCGGATGACGTGACCTCCCCGGAGGTCCTGAACTGGTTGAAGGAATACCAGGAAGAAGCGATTGCGGCGCACCCTGAAATCGTTTCCGTCAACAGCCTGGCAACCCTGATAGAGGAAGCCGCCGGCGGAGTAATCCCGCCGGAAGAATATATTGACATGATACTGGCAAATGCCCCGCCGCAGTATGTAACGCAGGTCCTCTCCGCCGACCATTCGATGGCGGGTGTATCGTTTAATATTAAGTATATACCCCTGGAAAGAACCCACGACCTGCTGCTGCTCCTGCAGGAGGAAGCCGATACGCCGCCGGGTGTCAGCGTTTCGCCGGTCGGCACCCTTGCCCTCGGAGCCAGCACGGTAGACGCCATAGTGGGCTCCAGGCTTACATTGAACTTCATCTGTCTCGGCGCGGTATTATTTATTCTAATACTGGTCTACCGCCGTCTGGGCAGCATTGTCTTCACCATCATACCGGTCGGGGCGGTCATTGCCTGGTCTTCGCTGGATATGTATATCATCGGCATTCCGCTTAATCCGCTGACGGCTATTCTGGGTGTCCTCATCATCGGCATCTGCACCGAGTTCATGGTGCTGCTCACGGGGCGCTATGAAGAAGAAAAGAAGTCCGGGCTGGCGCCGCGGGACGCCATGGTAACGGCGATATCGAAAATAGGGCGCGCCATCGTGACCACGGCCCTGACTACCCTGGGAGGCTTCGGCGTGCTGATAGCCTCGAACTTCGTTATGATACGCGATTTCGGCATCGCTACCGTCGTCGGGGTGTTCCTCTGCCTGATAATCACCATTACCGTGATGCCGGGACTTATCGTCTGGTACGACGACTCGAAGCGCAGGCATTCCGCGAAGAAAGCGGGGTAGGGGGGAGCCGGGAAGGCTCTAGGCCCCGTCTTTCAAATTCTTCTCTTTCTCCTGTATAGCCGCCTTTGACACTCATGCTTTAGACGGATACAATCAGGGTAGAGGACAGGAAGAAAGACGCAGGAGGTAGCTACAGTTGACGACGATTAAAGAATACAACAGATACGGAGAAGAACTGGAAGAAGCATTGAAGCTGAAGACTTCCCCCATTGCCGTAAAAATGCTGGAAAAAGAAGAAGATATCCCGGAAGGAGCTGTCCGCCCCAAGAAAGACCGCGGTTATCATCTGGCGCAGTGCCAGGCGTTCGCCATGAGCCGGCGTCAGGGAATGACCATAGCCATGCTGAAGGAAGACCACTGGTGCTGGGCGCCCCTGCTGGCGTACGGACTGGTGGAAGACCCGCATGACCCTTTCGTGGACGAGCATACTTCTTTCCCGCGTTTTGAGTACGGTAAATATATCGGCATGGTAACCGCGCCGCTGAAATCGGCCAATTTCGAGCCTGATATGGTGCTGATATATTCCGATACCGCGCAGCTAAGAGAGATGATAGGCATCCCCAAGTTTCAGGACAAGACCCTGGTAAAGTCCGAGTTCGACCCCATTGATTCCTGCGTTTTCTCCGTCGTGCCCGTCATCACCGGCGGTCAGTACCGCATTACCCTGCCCGACCCCGGAGAAGCTTCGCGGGCTATGGCCGAAGACGGCGAGATAATCTTTTCCGTGCCGAAGGATAAGCTGGCCGGGCTGGTGGAGGGGGTCAAGCGCAGCGCGGAAATGAAGAAAAACGCCGGCGATTGGTCCCATATTATCATGATGCCTGATTTTCCCCGCCCCGACTTCTATAAAGACCTGTTTAAAAAATGGGGACTCGACGTGGAGGATTGAAGGACTCCCCTGTAAATAACCTCGACGCTTTACAGGGAGTCCTGAAAAGTATTATAATATATCACGTTATATCGTAATAATTTTCAAAAGTTGGGCGTATCTCCATGAGAATCATATTGAGGTTGCTGGGCTACGTTCAAAAATACTGGCCCACGCTTCTCCTGGCCTTTGCCAGCCTGCTCGTCGGCACCGCTTTCGGCATCGTCATACCCCGCATGCTGGGCGATGGTATCGATACCGTACTGGGCTCGGGCCAGCGCAGTTTCGTCATCATCGCGGCGGTGGTTATCGTCGTCGCCAGCGCTTTGAGGGGCCTGGCGGGCTACGGCCAGCGTTTTTTCAATGAGGTCGTCGCCCAGAAAACGTGCTATAAAATAAGGAACGACCTCTACGAGCGGTTGCAGAGTTTGAGCTTCGCCTTTCACGACCGCAGCCAGACCGGACAGCTAATGTCCCGGGCGACGGTGGATGTCGAGGCGGTACGGATGTTCTTTGCCATGGGCATGCTCGGCATGGCGCAGGTTGTGCTCATGGTTATCGCCGTGGCTTACATGATGCTCGCTATGGAGTGGAGGCTAGCCCTTATAACCCTTGCTTTTGTGGTTCCGGTGTCCTGGCTGGCCATCAGCTTCGGCAGCCGCATCCGGCCTATCTGGATGAAGGTACAGGTTATGCTCGGCTTCATGAGCACCACGCTGGAGGAAAGCCTGGCGGGTGTTAGCGTTGTCAAGGCATTCTCTCACCAGCCGGAGGACAGCCGTAAGTTCGCCTCACAGGCCGGTGTCCTCTACGACGAGCAAATCCACGCCGCCCGCCTCATGGCTATCAACATGCCTACCATGGTGCTTCTCTTCAGCATACCTACCGCTATTATCCTCTGGTACGGCGGACGGGAGGTAATCGCCGGCAACATGACCATCGGCCAGATTACCCAGTTTATACTATATCTGGGCATGCTAATGATGCCCATACGCCGGTTGGGGATGATGGTCAATCTTTATTCCCGTACCATGTCCGCCGGGCAGCGTATTTTTGAGATACTGGATACCGAAACGGCGGTAAGAGAGAAGCCGCAGGCTGTAGAGCTGGGCCGTATCAGGGGGCAGGTACGCTTCGATGATGTCAGCTTCAGCTATGATAAAATCAGTCCGGCCTTAAAGAATGTCAGCTTCGAAGTACAGCCCGGCCAGCTGGTGGCCCTTCTGGGTGGCTCCGGCAGCGGCAAGAGTACCATAGCCAATCTCCTCGCCAGATTTTATGACGTCACCGAAGGCAGGATACTCGTGGATGGCACCGATATCCGGGATGCTACTCTGGCTTCGTTGCGTAAAAACGTTGTCGCGGCACAGCAGGACGTTTTCCTTTTCTCCGCCACCATACGCGAGAATATCGCTTACGGGGCCGTTGATGCCGGCCTTGACCAGATAATCGAGGTAGCCAGGGCCGCTTATCTGCACGACTTTATCCAGGCGCTGCCCGATGGCTACGATACCTGGGTAGGAGAGCGCGGCGATACCCTATCGGGCGGGGAAAAGCAGCGGTTGTCCATAGCCCGCACCCTGCTCGTTAACCCCGGCATCCTCATACTGGACGACTCCACGGCCAGCGTGGACTCGGAAACGGAGAAGCTCATTCGCCAGGCCCTTGATAAGCTTATCAAGGGCAGGACCACATTTATTATCACACACCGCATACCGATTATTCAGAACGCCGATATTATCCTGATGCTCCAGAACGGCGAGATAGCGGAGCAGGGCACGCATAAAGAACTCATTGCCAGGGACGGCGTTTATAAAGAGGTATACGAATCACAGCTTCTAGTAAACCAGGAATCCCGGGAAGGACTGGTGGAGGACTAATATGTTTCACGGCGGCGGAGGTTTCCACGGACCTCATGGCCGGGGCGGCCAATTCGACTCCGAGGAAGTACTCGGCAAGATATATGACAGCCGGGTCATTGCCCGGTTGCCGGAATATCTATTGCCCGTTAAACGCTGGCTAGGTCTGGGGGCTGGTGGCATGCTGGTACGCACCCTGGCGATACTGGCCCTGCCGCGCCTGGTGGGTATAGCCACGGATAATATTTTACAGGGCAACTTTGACGGGCTTACCGTCGTCGTTATCATCTATGTCGTCGCGTCGCTGGCAATGTTCGGCGGGCAGTACCTGGAGTTTATAAACCTCGCCTACGCCGGCCAGTCCATCATTTACAAAATGCGCACCCGGATGTTCGACCATCTGCACCGTCTTTCTTTGAGCTTCTTCGACCGTAATAAGGTCGGCAAGCTCATGTCCCGTGTGCAGAACGACGTATCGCAGCTACAGGAAATTGTCACCCAGGGCATACTCGCCATGCTGACCAGCATCCTTACGCTGGTAGGCATAGCCGTTATCATGATTACCATGAACTGGAAACTTGCCCTGCTCACCCTTACGGTGGTGCCGGTGCTGGGTATTGCCGTTTTCATATGGCAGAAATACGCCCGCCGGGCTTTCATTGTCGTCAGGCGGGCCATCGCTACGGTAAACTCTCAACTCCAGGAGGACATCGCCGGTGTGCGTGTCGTCCAGAGCCTCTCGCGTGAAGACGAAAACATGGAGCAGTTCGACCAGATAAACCGGGCCAACCTTGATGCCAACGTCAGCGCCACCAAGCTGGAAGCGCTCATGATGCCCGCCGTGCAAATCCTCACCGGCGTCTCTTTTGCCATTGTCATCATCATGGGGGGCTTTCAGGTACTCGATGGCGTCATGACCGTAGGCGTTCTCATGGCCTTCCTGCTCTACGTGCAGCGTTTCTTCGAGCCGGTGCTGGAGCTATCCATGCTGTACACGGAACTCCAGCGGGCTATGGCCTCCGGGGCGCGTATCTTCGAGCTGCTTGACGTGGAGCCGGAGATACGGGACAGGCCGGATGCCGTCGAACTCCCGACGGTCAAGGGAGAAATCGAGTTTAAGGACGTGAACTTCGGCTACGAGCCTGACAAATACGTCCTCCATGATATTAACCTGCATATCAAGCCGGGAGAAACGGTTGCGCTGGTGGGACAGACGGGGTCGGGGAAGAGCAGTATGGTAAGCCTCACGGCTCGCTTTTACGAGGTAGAAAAAGGGGCCGTAACCGTGGATGGCTATGACGTTCGTTCCGTCACCCAGCAGTCCTTGAGAAGAGAGATTGGCATCGTGCCGCAGGACCCCATTCTCTTTTCCGGCACCATCGAGGAAAATATCAGGTACGGTAAACTGGACGCCACCCGCGATGAGATTATCGAGGTAGCTAAAACAGTCGGCGCTCACCCTTTCATCAGCCGACTTGACAAGAACTATGATACCCAGGTAGGGCAGCGGGGTGTCAGCTTGAGCGCCGGGCAGCGACAGCTCATATGCCTGGCGCGGGCCATACTGGCCGACCCGCGCATCCTGATACTGGATGAAGCCACTTCGAACGTGGACACGCATACCGAGCGCATCATGCAGAAGGCGCTGCGTAAACTGACCAGAGGGCGTACCTGCCTCACCATCGCCCACCGGCTTTCCACGGTAACCGGGGCAGACCGTATCATTGTGCTGGAACACGGGCGGATTGTGGAAGAAGGCTCTCACAAAGAGCTATTGAAGAAAAAGGGACTCTACTACAGGATGTACCAGACCTTGAGCACGCCGGACCTGGCTGCTTAGGGTATCTCCGGAATGTTTCATTCTCCCTTAGATTTGTACTTATATTACTAATATTTATGCTACAATAAAGCATGAACAATCCGGACTTCCGGCTGGACCAGCATTCCGCCACCCCTTTGTATCAGCAGATAGCCGATCAGGTCAGGCAATTTATCGCCACGGAGCAGCTTAAACCGGGCGACCATCTCCCCACGGTAAGAGAGCTCGCGCACGACCTCAACGTTAACCAGAACACCGTATTCAGGGCTTATCTCGAGCTTGAGCAGGAGAAGGTAATATCCGCCCGGCGGCGCGGCGGCACCGTGGTCGTGGCCAAAACGGACGACCCCTCCATAGCCGTCGCCCGCCAGAAACGCCTTTCGGAGATGGTCAGCGACGATATCGTGAAGGTCCTTAGCCAGGGATACAGTCCGGAAGACCTTGAGGCGGCTTTCTACCTGCACCTGGCACGCTGGCGGGAGGAACGACGGGGCATGCTGGAAAAGCCGGAAACCGATTCCAAAACAAGCATCAAGCCGGATACCATACGCATCGTCGGGAGCCATGACCTGGCGCTGACCATCCTGACCGACCTTGTCAGGCAGAGTAACGAACAAATTAACTTTGACATCGTTCATGCCGGCAGTTTGGGGGGATTAATCGCCCTTCAGGAAGACAGGGCTCATCTTGCCGGGATTCACCTGCTGGACGAGGAAACGGGGGAATACAACTACCCCTATATCAAGCGAATACTGCCGGGGCGCGAGATGGCTATAGTGCACCTGGTGTACCGTATTCAGGGCCTGATGTTCGCGCGCGGCAATCCTAAAAACATAACGGGCATACCCGACCTGAAACGTAACGGGATAACCTTTGTCAACCGGCAAGAAGGGTCCGGCACCCGGGTCCTCCTGGATATTCATCTGCGCCAGCTCGGCATCAACCCGAAAGAAATCAAGGGATACGAACAGGAGATGGAAACGCACCTGGCGGTCGGCTTGAGTATCGCGCGGGGAGAAGCGGATGTGGCGCTGGGCATCGAGGCGGCCGCCCGCAGTTGTGATATCGATTTTCTGCCGTTATTCCGGGAGAGGTACGACCTGGTTATACCTGTGGCCGGTTACCGGGGAAAGCTGCTGGTTCCTCTGCTGGCAACGGTCGCCAGCCGGGAGTTCAAAGAAGTAGTGGATAAAGCGGGCGGTTATGACACGTCCCATACCGGCACGACAACGTTTTTATAGGCCGAGCGTATTGTTACCGACTTTCACTGAAGATATCCCTGTCTTAATTGATTGCCTTTGGGTGAAGCTGTTTTGTCATTGACCTTAAAAAAGTGTGATGGTAAAATGCGGGAAATTACGGAATATGTTGAAAGGAGCAAAATGACCGGAGGATACATGGGGAAGCTCCTGTTCGTGGACCTTTCCACCAGGAAGATGAAGGAAGAATTGCCAGACGAGGGTTTCTACAGGAAGTATATCGGGGGTTACGGGGTCGGTTCCAGGATTCTGTACGACCGCCAGAAAGCCGGCGTGGATGCCCTCGGCCCGGATAATATTTTCGGCGTACTTACCGGCCCTCTCACCGGCAGTCCCGCCATCGGCGGCGCCCGTTATGCGGTGGTGGGGAAGTCGCCGCTGACCGGCGGCTGGGGAGACGCCAATTCCGGAGGTCACTTCGGGCCC
This sequence comes from uncultured Dehalococcoidaceae bacterium, assembly GCA_964414605.1. Lineage (GTDB taxonomy): Bacteria > Chloroflexota > Dehalococcoidia > Dehalococcoidales > RBG-16-60-22 > JAFGPF01. Next base: position 1,459 of record CAYPYL010000024.1, on the reverse strand, counting down.
ACCCTGAAGTTCGCCGGCTATGACGGCGTGTTTTTTACCGGCATTTCCGAAAAGCCGGTTTATCTCTTTCTCGACGACGGTAAGGCAGAGCTTAGAGACGCTTCTCATCTCTGGGGAAAAGGTACTTATGATACCGAAGATACGCTCCGGTCCGAGCACGGCAGCGCGTCCAGGGTCAGCTGCATTGGTCCGGCGGGGGAGAAGCTTTCCCTGGTTGCCGGCATTATCACCGATAAAGGAGACGCCGCCGGGCGCTCGGGACTGGGGGCTGTCATGGGAGCCAAGAAGATAAAGGCGATTGTCGCCCGGGGAAATAAGAAAGTGCCCATAACCGACCCCGAACTCGCCAACCGGCTAAGAAAAGAGCACACGCAGGACCTGAAGGAGTTCATCGTGCGCTTTCACGAGTACGGTACCGGCGGCCACGCCGATCTCTCTGCCCATAGCGGCGATACCCCTATCAAGAACTGGGGAGGCGTCGGTGTTAACGATTTACCCGACGTCTCCGGTCTGAATAAAGATAAGGTCATAGAGAATCTTGATAAGAGGGTCGGCTGCTGGGGTTGTCCCGCCGCCTGTAAAGGCGTGCTGAAAGAAGGAACCGGCGAATATAGGTATCCAGCGGGAAATCATCGCCTGGAATATGAAACGCTCGGCGCCTTCGGGGCGAACTGCGGCAACACCGACGTAGAATCGATTAATATGGCCAGCCACATCTGCAACACGTACGGGATGGATACCATTTCGGCCGGTACCATCATTGCCTTTGCCATGGAGTGTTACGAAAACGGCATTATCACCAAAAAGGATACGGACGGGATCGAGCTAAACTGGGGCAATCACCGGGCCCTGGTGGCCATGCTGGAAAAAATGGTAAAGCGCGAAGGCTTCGGTGATGTCCTCGCCGACGGCGTTAAGATAGCTGCGGAGAAAATAGGCAGGGGAGCGGAGAAATACGCGGTGCATATCGGCGGGCAGGAAGTGGGTATGCACGACCCGCGGGTCGTCGGCCACGACTTCGCCGGCTCGCCGTCCGCCGCTATGTACTGGCTGAATGCCACTCCCGGTCGCCATACGCAGGCCTTCGGCACTAAAAGCTTTCTGACTCACCTCAATAATGCCCTGGGAACCTGCATGATAATTTTCCTGTGGCCTTCGCCGCACGGTCCGTTCGTTCAGAGGGTGGTAAACGCCGTAACCGGTTGGGACGCTTCCATGGATGAGTTGCTCAAAGCCGGGGAGAGAATCGGCATTATGCGGCACGTCTTCAACCTCCGCGAAGGCCTTAATCCTGTGAAGCATTTCCTGCACGGTCGGATAGTTGGGAAGCCCCCATTGAAGGACGGCCCTCTCGCCGACGTAACCTCGGACGTAGAAGAGGAAGGGTGGTGGCGACTTGGAACCCTGGACTGGGACAGGATTACCACCGTTCCGAGTCGCGACAAACTGCTGGAGCTGG
>CAYPYL010000023.1:0-10728 GCA_964414605.1 uncultured Dehalococcoidaceae bacterium | reverse complement strand
TTGACCTCCCCGACGAAGTCCGTATAGCCCGGCGCATCGATAACGTTTACCTTGGATTCCGCCCATTCGCAGGGCAAGAGGGAGAGGTTGATGCTTATCTTACGCTTAATTTCATCCTGGTCATAGTCAGACACGGAAGAGCCGTCGTCGACCTTCCCAAGCCGGTTGATAATCCCCGTGTTAAAGAGCATCGCCTCCGCCAGGGAAGTCTTACCGGCGCCGCCGTGTGATAACAATATAATATTGTGGATTTTGTCCAGTCCGTATTTCTGCATCTAATCACCCGCTAACTAAAATATCCAGTACTATTATACTCACAGTCAGGCGTATACCTCAAGCACCCGCCGCAATCCCCGGCTACGATAATAGCCGCGGCGTAACAAACGTTTCTATGACTGCGGCGGGAACGAGCAAGGCAAGGGCTATTAAAAGATATTTCAGGCTTGTCTTGAACCTGGGCATAAGCATACTATTCCTGTCCCTGGTAAACAGGGCGATGATGAGAGATGCCCCGAAACTTATCGCCGCCGCCTCCCCGATTATAAGGGCGGGTATTTCCAGAATGCCGTGGGGCAGTATCCCGGCCAGTAAAAATCCGAGCGATTCTTCCTGTACCACCATCACGGAAAAATAAGACAGGAATGCGCTGTTAAAGAGCAGCGCGATAACGGGCAGGACGCATAAAAATGGACTGAACAGGTAGCTGAAAGCCAGGGCCGCGGCATTCTTGATATAGATAAAGACCGCCGTGGTCGCGTGGTAGGGCTTCAGTCCCGTTACGAGTTCTTCAAGCGTTGACGCCTGGTCGTAGAAAAGGGCGGAGAACCCGGCGGAAATATCGTTGCTGAAGAGTATTCCCGCCACTATGCCGACGATAAACAAACCGCCGGAGATTATGACCCAGTACCTGAAACGCATGTCAGAGAATACCCGGGCTACTTACCCCAGCCGTCCCGCATGGATATCTCGGAGAGTTCTTTTCTGGGGGGTGTTTTGCCTTCACGGGCTGGTACGCCCAACGGGAACAGCGTCACCACGCGGTAGCCGTCCGGCACGCCCAGTATTTTCCCGACTTTGCCGGCATCGAAAGTGCCGATAATTACCGTCCCGAGTCCCATGTCATGGGCCGCCAGCACCATATTCTGAACCGCCAGGGCAGTATCGAACATGAACCAGTCGCCTTTATCGGTCATATATTCGCCGCTGCCCGGCTGACCGGGAGGTCCCCCGGACTGGTTCATCTGCGCGCAGACGACGATTACCACCGGCGTCTCTTTGATAATACCTATCGCCGGGTTATCTATCTCTTTATCAGGTAATTTGAACGGCAGCAGCGCCCCGGCCAGTTCGGCTTTGACCTGCGGGTCGCGTACCACGATAAATCGCCAGCACTGCGTATTCGCCCAGGACGGCGCCCAACGCCCGGCCTCCAGTATCGCTTCGACTTTTTCGTCGTCAACGGGGTCGGAGGTATATTTGCGGATGCTCCGCCTCGTTTTAATCGCCTCGAATAATTCCACGTTAATCCTCCTGTTAAATCTACCTCTTACTTGCCGTATTTATCTCTGTAGGTAACCTCGGAAAGGTCTTTACGGGGAGAGACCTGCCCTTTATGGTCGGGGAAGCCGAGGGGCGTCATGGTAACGACCGAAAGCTCGGGGGGAACCTCAACAATCTCCGCCGCCTTTTTAGCGTCGAACCCGCCGATGATTACCGTGCCCAGTCCCAGCGCGTGCGCCGCCAGCACCAGGTTCTCCATGGCCAGAGCCACGTCGAACATAAACCACCATTCTCTCTTATCGATGTTGGGTGAACCATCGGAGCGGAATCCCGCCTTGCCCAGTTCGGCGCAGAGGACGATAGCCACCGGCGCCTGGTTGAGGGCCCTGGCGGCGGCGTTTTCCACCCAGTCGTTATCTAACTTTACCTTCAACAGGGTATCTGCCAGCTCGTTTTTGATTTTGGAATCGCGTACTACGATGAAACACCAGCACTGCATGTTACCCCAGGACGGCGCCCAGTGCGCCGCTTCCAGCACGGTGTTAACGGTCTTATCATCCACCGGGTCGCTCTTATATTGCCGAATGCTTCTCCTGTTTTTAATAGCTTCAAGGACATCCATAATTAACCCCCTTATCTGCCAGTGATTTAATTTTCCCAGGCTTCCTTGCCAATCAGCGATACAAAACGGCAGCCGCACAGCTTTTCAACTGTGTTCCTGTCTTTTCGCTTCGTTACCTTGCACAGTTCCTGCGTGTAGCGGGAACCGACCGGTATTACCATGCGGCCGCCGGGAGACAGCTGCGAAACGAGTTCGTCCGGTACCGACGGAGCGCCGGCAGTAACCATGATAGCGTTGTAGGGTGCATCTTCTCTCCAGCCGAGTGTTTCCCCGGCGAGATGTATCTCGATGTTATTGTACCCCAGCCTATCCAGCACCTTACGGGCCGACTCCGCCAGCGGTTTCACACGCTCCACAGTTATTACCCGGTCGGCCAGATCGGCCAGAATAGCCGTTTGATAGCCGCTGCCGGTACCCAATTCGAGCACTTTTTCATTTCCGGTAATTTCCAGTGTTTCCGTCATGAGAGCGGTTATATAAGGCTGGGAAATAGTCTGCTCCCAGCCGATAGGCAGCGGCCGGTCATCATAAGCCTGATGACGGTACTCCAGGGGCACGAACTCCTCACGGGGTATGCGGGAGATAGCGGCCAGGACACGCTCGTCTTTAATCTCCGAAGCGAGGTTTTTAACCAATCTGGCTCTTGCCGCTGTATAGTCCATCATAGCTGCCAGCGAGGAATTAACCCAGAACGATTGCCAGCACGATAAGTATAACGATAATGATACCCGCCAGAATGCCGATTTTCTTCAGTTCATCAACGATATAAAGATGACGGGTCATTGTTGCCGCATCCAGCGGTGCCGTCGGCTTTGACGCCGGTTCGGCTTTTACTGGTGCTGCCGGCTTAGGCGCCGCGTCGGCCGGTTGCTGTAAAGGCGCACTTGCCTGCCTTTTTATAGCCTTGCTTTTTTTACTATGATGAGGATGCTTACCCCTGCCGTATCGCGATTTACCTGGCATCCGTTTCCTCCTGAATATTACTATTTAGCCCGGGGATGTGACTTATCATAGCTGCGGCGGACATGCTCGGTAGTAAGGTGAGTATATACCTGGGTGGTGGATATATTAGCATGCCCGAGGAGTTCCTGGACCGATCTTAAATCAGCCCCGCCGCTTAGCATGTGGGTGGCGAAGCTGTGCCGCAGGGTATGGGGGCTAATCTTATCTCCCAGCCCGGCCGATCTAGCATACTCCTTTAGTTTCTGCCAGAACCCCTGCCGCGTAAGCCTTTCCCCGCGGGCGTTAAGAAACAGGGCATCTTCCTTTTTGCCATGGGCCAGCTTGGGGCGGTCTTCATCCACGTATTTCTTTACAACAAGGGCTATCTGCTCGTAGAGGGGAATAATGCGTTCCTTGCGTCCCTTGCCGAAACACCGTACGAAATACTCACCCTCGGTATTCACATCGCCGAGGTTTAAAGCCACCAGCTCGCTTATCCTCATGCCGCTGGCGTACAGCAGCTCCAGCATAGCCCTGTCCCTCTTCGCCTCGGGAGTGGACAGCTTGGCCGGCTGTTCCAGCAGCAGACGTACCTGGTTAATGGGTATGGGTTTCGGCAGGGCTTTCCCCACGCTAGGCGAACTCATATTAGCGGTGGGGTTTGTTTTTATAATGCCTTCCGCCACCAGAAAGCCGAAGAAAGACCTAGCTGCCGCCACCTTGCGCGCCACGGTAGTGGCGACATAACCCCTCTCCTTAAGGTCAAGCAAATGGCTTAACATGTGCTGCCTATTGAAATCGGCCCAGGATGAAATATTCTGCCTCTTGGCAAAGTCCGCCAGTCCCGTCAGGTCGTTGTGATAGGCGGCCACGGTATGTTCGGAATAACCTTTCTCAACTGCCAGATAATTTAAGTAGCTTTTGATTGGCTCTATCATTACATCTCCTCGCGGTTTGAAAATTCTTCGGGTTAGACTATTAAGAATTACATAAACATTTTAACATAATATTATGCCATAGAAAAGGGTTTCTTACCTAAAAAACCGCGGTACTGGCTCTATACCCCCTCAAACTAACTATGACCAAAGAGCTATTGTAAACGGGACGAAAGACATATAAGATTTTTGTATAGTATGTACCAAGCTACATATGCAACTAAATAAGGGAACCCCTGATTATGTCGGAATCTGTTGAAGAAGCCAAAAATAGCCTGCGCGAAATTTCACCCGAGCCAGAAGCCCTCCAACTAATTCCCGAAGCAATGGCGCGCAAGTATAACGCTATACCGCTGCGTATTGACGGTAATGTACTGCGCGTTGCCATGGCAAACCCTTCCGATATCTTCGCCCTCGAGGCCCTGGCAAGCTGGAGCCAGATGCGCATCGAGCCGGAGGCTTCCACACCGGAAGAAGTCTTTGAAGCGATCGACTTCAATTACAAGGCCTATGACGAGATAGAAAAGCAGATTTCCAATATATCGCTAACCGATACCGGTAAAGCGGATGAAAAATTAATCATTGATACGGCCACGGAGGCGCCGGTCTCCCAGGCCCTCCGCTTGATTATCGATGAAGCCGTCAAAGCCAGATCCTCCGACATTCACCTTGAACCGGGAGAAGATAAGTTAAGAGTGCGCTTCCGTATCGACGGTACCCTGCACAATATGTTCTCGCTTCCTCTGAAAACACTAACGCCGATTATCTCCAGAATCAAGATACTGTCCAACCTGAATATCGCGGACCACCACCGTCCCCAGGACGGCCAGTTCTCCATGAAAACCAAGGGCAGGTTCATTGATATCAGGGTGGGCATTATTCCTACCGTTTACGGAGAGATGGCGGTATTAAGACTTCTGGACAAGACCCGCGCCACACTGGCACTATCCGACCTGGGTTTTCTCCCCGATAGTCTGGAGAAATACGAAAAAATGCTGAAAGTGCCTTACGGCATGATACTGGCGAGCGGACCCACCGGCGCCGGTAAGACCACCACGTTATACGCCTCCCTGAATTCACTCGACCAGGTAGAACGCAATATAATCACCGTAGAAGACCCGGTTGAATACCGCTTCTCAAACATCAACCAGATACAGGTCAATCCCCGCGCCGGCATCACTTTTGCCAGTGGTCTGCGCTCCATACTGCGTCTCGACCCCGATGTGATACTCATAGGGGAGATACGTGACGCGGAAACCGCCAATATTGCTATCCAATCGGCGCTAACCGGGCACCTAGTCCTTTCCTCGATTCACGCCAACGATGCCGTGGGAGTAGTATTACGTCTCATCGACCTCGGTGTGGAACCATTTTTGGTCTCCTCGGCTCTAATCGGCGTCATCGCCCAGCGTATGGTACGCCGTATTTGCCCGCACTGCTCCCGTCCTTTAGAAGCCACCCCGGAAGAGCGTTTGATATACGAGCAGGAAATGAACGAAGACCGCGTAGAGTTCCTCCAGGGGGGCGGCTGCAAGTCGTGCGCCAATAGCGGCTACCGGGGGCGGGTGGGTATATTCGAGATATTCTGTACCAGCGACGAGATAAAAACACTGCTACTCAAGGGAGCGACGGCAAATGAATTACGCAAACAAGCAATAACAGAAGGGATGGTCACACTGCTGCACGACGGTATGCTCAAGGTAAAGGAAAACATCACCACCCCGGCTGAAGTCATACGTAATGCCTATTCCATGAGCTGATAATATGTAAAATTACACATGAGGTGATAAATACCGGAGCGGGATATTAATGATTTACCAATACATAGCCTGCGGTCAATCTGGAGCCATTGTAAAAGGCAAAATATCGGCAACCAACGAAGAGGCGATTGCCGAAATGCTTGGTTTTGCCGGTTACCGCCTGATTAATCTAAGACCGTACGTTCCGTTTTTCAGTGTCGGAAAGCTGGAAGCGCAACTGTTCCCGGTAAAGCAAAACGATATTATACTGCTCTACCGTCAATTGGCCTTGCTTCTCGAATCCGGCATCAACATAGTTACCGCCCTGGAGCTGTTGCAGGAACAGATATCCAATCGCTCCCTCAAGAAGGTCATTTACGATATCATCACGGATATACGGAATGGCGACCAGCTTTCTACGGCTATGAGCCGGCACCCGCATATATTCACCCCCATGGGCTGCCGTACTTTGAGCATCGGTGAGCAGACAGGCGGCCTGGAGACGATGCTGCGGCAAATAGCCGATTACTTGGAAAAAGAAACGGTCACCCGTAAAGGAATCAAGGGCGCCCTGATGTACCCCATGATAGCCGCCGTGGTAGCCGTAGGGGTGGTCGGCGTGATGATGTTCTTCGTTCTGCCAGCATTCGCCAGCCTTTACGGCTCGCTCGGCGCGGAGCTGCCCGCTCTTACAAGAATAATGATGGACACCTCGACATTCCTGCGCGCTAATATTCTCCATATCTTTCTGGGGTTATTTATAGTCGTGGGCCTCGCCCTGATTTACTTCAGAACGCCGGACGGCAAATACAAAATGGATGCTTTAATGCTGCGTATCCCGATTCTGGGAAAAGTAAGGCACCTGAACGAGCTCTCGCGCTGCTGCCGGAGCATATCCCTGTTGTTTACAGCCGGCCTGCCGTTAACAGAAATCATGCCCCTGGTTATCCAGGGATGCAGCAACAGGGTGATGGCACAGGCGTTATACAACGTTCAGACTGACATGCTAAAAGGCGAAGGGCTGTCCAAGCCCATGGCTCTCAGTCCGCTGTTCCTTCCCATGATGGTGCAAATGGTCAAGGTGGGAGAGGAAACGGGCAATCTTGATTCCTCACTGCTGGCCGTGGCTGAAAATTACGAAACCGAAGCCCAGGATAAAACGAAAGGCCTTATCGCCATGATTCAACCGGTTATGACGATCGTGATAGCCGGTATAGTCGGGCTTATTGCTCTATCCATGGTTTCGGCCATGTATTCCATATACGGACAGTCATTTTAAAACACGGGGAGTTATTTTCGGGTCGATATGAAGCGTATAAAGATAAGCAAGATAAGCTGGCTGATTCTCTCGGCAGGCCTGTTCCTGGTTATTATGGTCAGCCTTGGGGTTACCCGTTCCAGTCAACAAAAGGACCAAAACAGGCTGGAGGAAGAGCTAAATTTATCCACGACACGGGTAGATAAAATAGAAACGGAGGACATGCGCCCGCAGCTCGAAGATATTCAGCACAGAGTTGATGAAGCTGAAAGCCTGTGTATCGAAGCGGCACAAAGACTTGACCAGATGATAGAAAACGTTGACGTTACCGATAAATTCTTTGCAATCGCCGCACACCACGACGTACAGATAGACGCAATGAGTAACTCTAGGCTTTCGTCACAGGCAGTCAACGGTGTCGAACTTATCACAGCATCCCTCGGTGCCAGTGTATCCGGAGAAACTTCCGATATCGTCGACTTTATCATCAGCCTGAACGACGGTTATACAACCGGCTACGTACAGTCCGCCCAGATAAATATCAACAGCGAATCCAACGATGACGGTACAACTACTACTACCGCAAATATTCAGATGATTGTGTATTCTCATGAAGGTAACTAACCATGGCTAAAAATACTACCAGCTTATATATAAACGATACCAGCATCAAACTGATGGTAACCCGCGGCAAACGCATTACCAAGCTGGCCGACGTACCTCTGGATTCCGGCTTGAGCGATATCAATACCGAGGAAAAAGAAGCTGAACTCGCCGCCAGGCTCAAGCAGCTATTTAAGAGCAACAAAATAAGCGCCAAGAAAATCATCTTCGGCATAAGCGGCCTCCATTGTCTAACAAGACCGGTCTTTCTACCGGACTTACCCCGGGCTATGCTTGATGAGGCGATAACAAGAGAAGCCGCGAGGGTCCTGCCGGTGCCGTTGGAGCAGCTCTACATCTCATGGCAGATTATATCCGTCTCCGAGGGCAAGATAATGGCTTTCATGGTAGCCACACCCAAGCAAATTGCCGATACCCTGATAAAAGTGTTGAACAAGGCGGGATTCAAGCCTTATCTCATGGATATCAAACCGCTGGCTCTGGCAAGGCTGGCCAGAGAAGACACGGCCATAATTGTCGATGTCCAGTTAAAGGAGTTTGATATTATCGTCATGGTCAACCGGATTCCCCAGCCCATCCGCACCGTGGCCTTCCCGGAGGAATCCCTGTCTCTGAAAGAGAAAATACAGATAGTAAAAGACGAACTTAAACGTACTATCGAGTTCCACAATGTCAACAATCCGGAGGCCCTTATCCACCCCAACGCACCTTTACTGGTATCCGGAGAGCTGGCTGACGAGCCCGAACTGTACGAGCACGTGGCACAGGAACTGGGATATGAGGTATCCCCGCTTACATCACCGTTAAAATGCTTGAAACAGCTAGACCCTTCACATCACCTGATTAATGTTGGTCTTGCCCTCAAGGAATTCTCCAGAGAAGCCGGGCCGCTGCTACCCAATTTCAACACCCTGCCGACCCCGTATCTGCCCAAGCCCATCTCTCTGAACCGTATAATGGCTATACCGACAGCGGTTGTCGCCGTGAGTCTGATTTTAGTGCTGGCGATGACAATAAAAAGCGCCGGCGAAAGCATCGAATTGGCGCAAAATCAATTGTACACTAATAACTTTATTATAGAGAAAAAACAGGCCCAGAAAAAACAGTTAACGGAAGAAATAGCTGCGGCGGAGCAGCAAATGGCCAATTTTGAAGCATCGCGTAAGAATTTTATCTCTATATTGAATAATTTCAATGTAAATGGAGAGAGAATTAACAAGGACCTGAAAGCAATCCTGGATAACCAGATAGACGAATTCGTAATTGACTCCGTGAGTCACTCCGGCAGCAATCTGGCGGTTAACGGATGGGCAGTTAGCGAACAGGAAGTCCTCCAATACGTGCGGAAGATTAGCACCACCGGAAGGTTCGGTGAAATCACTATAAACCATCTCCAGAGAGTCATCAATACAGAAGAAGGAGTTGAATTCATGCAGTATGCGCTTAATATAGAACTTAAAGGATAAAGACAATGGATATCATCAAATTGCTACAATACGCCAAGACCAAAAGTGCTTCCGATGTGCATATAGTCGTGTCAAGTAGTCCGTTATTCCGTATCCACGGAAGCCTTATACCGGTCGAGGACCAGCCTGAACTGACCACCGAGGACATCGACCAGGCGTTACGCCAGGTAACGACGGAGGATGAACGGGCTGAATTCGAGCGCTGTCTTGAACTCGATTTTGGCCGCAGTGTTCCTGAAGTCGGCAGGGTCCGTTTGAACGCCGCCAAACAACGCGGTACGGTCAGCATGGTAATCCGCCTCCTGCCGCCGGATATTCCCTCGCCGGAGGCTCTGGGCCTGCCCGAAGTATGCAAAGACCTCATCCAGCGTCCGCGCGGCCTGATAGTAATCAGCGGACCTACCGGCAGCGGTAAATCGACAACACTGGCATCCATGATAGAGTATCTAAATCAGAAGGAGAGCCGCCGCGTTATCACCATTGAAGACCCCGTCGAGTACACGTATGAGAATAAGAAGTGTACTATCACCCAGCGCGAGCTCGGTGCGGATACACTTTCGTTTGCTGAAGCTTTGAGGCACGTCTTGAGGCAGGACCCGGACGTGATACTGGTAGGGGAGATGAGAGACCTTGAAACAGCTTCGGCGGCACTTACCGTTGCTGAAACCGGCCATCTGGTATTGACCACCGGCCATGCCCCCAGTGCCGCTCAGGCAATCGAGAGGGTAGCTAATATGTTCCCGCCCCACGAACGTCACCTTGCCCAGGAACGTCTGGCTTCCCTGCTCCTCGGTATACTCTGCCAGGCGCTGGTACCCAAGGCGGATGGTTCGGGCAGGGTGGCGGCAATCGAAATCATGCTGGCAAACTCGGCGGTGAGAAACCTCATCCGTGAAGGCAAGACCTACCAGCTTCCCAACACCATCCGCATGAACACGCAACACGGCATGGCACTTCTAGACCAGGCCCTGGTCAGCCTGTTTCGCAGCGGCGTTATCAGTCGCGAAAGTCTCTTTGATTTCTGTAACGACAAGGAAGAAATAACCAAGCTGACCGGCGAAAAGGAGCCCGGGTTAGGGAACGAAGCCAACATGGCTTACACCAGTCAGTTCAACTAAGAAAACACCCCCGTTTCACACGGGGGTGAGAACCCTCTCTGAACATCCCTGTTAAGTAAGATTGCCCTGATCACCGTAGCCAGGTCTGGTGTGTAAAAGACATAAAAAGCCTACCAGCAGTATCCAGGGTGGAACTACTGCCGGTAGGCTTTTTTGGCGTTACTTATTTAATACTACGTTAAGCCTTTAGTGGCTATACTGCTAAAAATCCAGGTACCAGCTCTGGGTGACGGTGCCATCGGTAGCGATAATGTACGAGCCGGCTACACTGGCGGCACCACCGACCATATACTCGCCTACCGTAATGTTACCGGAGACGGTGCAGTCGGTACCGGTGTACGGCTTGGACGTCGCTGTTTCGCCCGTGTTACCGAAGTTTGCCGCAGCACCACCGTCGCTGACCGTGTCGGTTATCGCGTCGGCCATGGCCGCCGTTACCGCCGTTACCACGTTGGAATACTCGGTCGCCTTGGCCTCGTTTTTACCCTTGCCGATGAACTTACTGACGTTAGGGACGGCTACCG
>CAYPYL010000022.1:0-10808 GCA_964414605.1 uncultured Dehalococcoidaceae bacterium | reverse complement strand
GTTAGTTTTACTAACCTCACCCCCTGTTTTAGTGGTGAACCTATCCCCCTTCGTCTTTTCTTCGGGGATTTCAATCTATCCCCCTAGCCTCCTTCCTTTAGTAAAGGAAGGGGGAATATTTACAAGTAGATTAGTGCTGATAGTGTCTTTTTTATGAGAAGGCCAGTGCCATGAATGTTGGTAAAGGACGCCACCTCCTTTACCCCCCAATGGGGAAGGGTGGGTAAAGTAACTACGGGATAAGCAGAGGGTGATGCGAGGGTGGCCTAGGTGGGAAAAGATGACCGGAGAGGGGCGGCGGGACAGTGTTTCCCCGGACGCCCTATCATGCTATAATCAAGGCGTGAAAAAACAACGCCTGGCCCTGCTGGTTGCGATAATACTGATAGTGTCGGCGGCATTCGGCTGTGGAGGAGAGGGCGGAGCCGAATACGGTGATAATGTTACCGTTCATTACACCGGTACCCTCGATGACGGCTCCGTGTTCGATTCATCCCTGGGAAGAGAGCCGCTGGAATTCGTCCTGGGAGCGGGAGACATGATTCCCAGCTTTGAAAAAGCCGTCAGGGGCATGGAGGTCGGGGAAATAAAAAAAGTGAAAATACCTCCGAAGGATGCCTACGGCGAATATCAGGAAGACCTGGTGATAAAAATAGACCGGGATACGATACCGGACTACTTCCCGGTACAAATAGGCGATAAACTGCCCCTGCAATCCAACCAGGGTGACTCGATAACGGCTGAGATTACCTCTATCACCGAAGATAGCGTCATCTGCGACCGTAATCATAAACTGGCCGGCAAAACGCTTGCCTTTGAAATAGAACTTCTAAGTATCGAACCCGCCAACCCAAGATGAGAAATTACGTTAAAGGAATTGGCTTCATACTGATTGGCCTTGGAACGTTTGTCCTGATACTTAATGAGTTTTTTCTTCAAGCCTTCTTCTACACGCACCATCATCATCGCCGTGGTGGACTTTATCGGCCTGATATGCCTCGTCTACGGGTGTTTCTGGACCAGCGAATCGTAGTTGAAGCTTGATTATTGGATAATCATCAATTAAAATAATATTGTCCTGGTCCGTGGGCCATTAGCTCAGTTGGTTAGAGCGCAGTCCTGATAAGACTGAGGTCTCTGGTTCGAGCCCAGAATGGCCCACCATATTCTGTACAGATGGGAAATACCGGCACAGCACTCTTATTACCGTCCCGATTCTCTCCTTTCACGCGGTAAATAAAGGCGGCAAAAATCCCCGCCGGTCAAACCGGAACACGAAATTTTGGAGGAAACGAATGCCAGAAGGTCTGATACTGAAGGAATTATCGCGTTATAAAACAGGTACTTTTGCCCATATTATCCACCGACACTCCCTCCTTCGCCCGGATAAGGAGGCATATGTCTACGGAGACCAGAGAGTAACCTATGCCGAATTCAATGCTAAAGTTAACCGCCTGGTAAACGCCCTGCTGAAACTCGGCGTGAAAAAGGGCGACGCCATCGGCATACTCTCCTGGAACTGCCTCGATTACGCCATCGTTTACGGGGCGGCGATGAAGGGAGGCTTCACACTATCGCGCTTCAACCCCAGGCTCGGCGTGGAAGAGCTTGAATACCTGATTAATTACTCGGAAGTAAACACCCTTTTCGTCGGCCCGGAGCAGTTTGCCATCGCCAAGACGCTGCGACCCAAGATGTCCAGGGTAAAATATGTAATATCGCTCGAAGAGACCGCCCCCGATATGACCTGCATGCAGGATATCCTCGATTCCGGCTCGCCGAAAGAACCCGACGTTAAGATAGAGGAAGACGATAAGTTCTTTATCATCTATACCAGCGGCACCACCGGCGTGCCACGCGGCGCCGTTTACTCCCACCGCGAGGCCTGGGACGACTGCCGTATTTACATCATCAATCAGAGCATCCAGCCCGACGACCGGCATGTCCAGGTATCTCCCATGTTCCACATCGCCGGGGACACCATGGTCCGCTCCCTCCTCTACATCGGCGCCTGCAATATCATTATGAAGACCTTCGACCCGGCAGTTACCCTGCAGCTAATTCAGGACGAGAAAGCTACCCATGTATCAATCGTACCCACCCATCTCGTGGCCATGCTCGCCGTGCCCGACCTTAAGAAGCACGATTTCAGCCACCTTAAATTCATATGGTACGGCGGCTCCCCCATGCCCCTGGAGGTGCTGAAACGAGGTCTGGCCACTTTCGGGAACGTTTTCGGGCAGGGCTACGGACAGAGCGAGAGCGGCCCCGCCATCTGCCATCTCTCCAAAGAAGACCACCAGACCCTGGGCACGCCGTTAGAAAAGATACTTACCTCCACCGGCCAGCCGGATATCGGCGTCCAGGTCAGGATAGTCGACGATAAAGACAAAGACGTTGCCCCCGGTGAAACGGGCGAAATTATCGTCCGCAGCAAACACAACATGATTGAATACTGGAAGAAGGCCGAGGACACCCGTAAAACCATCGTCGACGGATGGCTGCATACCGGCGATATCGGCCGCTATGACGAAAACGGCTATATCTACATCGTCGACCGTAAAAAAGACATGATTATCACCGGCGGCGAGAATGTCTTCCCCAGGGAGGTGGAGGAAGTGCTGTACCGCCACCCCAGCGTCCATGAGGTAGCGGTAATCGGCATTCCGGACCCGTACTGGGTCGAAAAAGTCCACGCCGTCGTCAGTCTGAAGAAAGGCACTACCGCCACGGCCGAAGAGCTCGTCGCCCTCTGTAAAAAGAACCTGGCCGGCTATAAAGCCCCCAAATCCCTAGAAATCGTCGATGCCCTACCCAAGAACGCCGCCGGGAAAATAATGAAGCGTGAACTGCGTGAAAAATACTGGGAGGGTTCAGAGAGGAAAATCTAAGCCTTAACATTCGATATTAAATTGTTGCCGTCCCTCTCCCCCGCCGGGAGAGGGATTTTTTTATGTACATATCTCCTTAAAGCCTCTTTAAAATGGGTGATAACACCATTCTGAAATCCAAGCTAAAGCCCAATCGCCCGTTTATACATCGGGGTATTCTATAATCAGCCGACACGTGAAGGTCAAATTTATGAATCACTATAAACGCCGGGCAGCGCTCGGTATACTGGCGCTATTGTCTCTTTTAGCGGCTTTGTTCATTTCAGCGCCGGGTGATAATTACATAGCATCCGCCCAACCCCCGGGAGACCCCGACCTTATTATCGAGTCGATTTACTGGTGGCCTGAAGTGCCGTCAATCGGGGATAAAATAACCTTTACGGTAACAATCAGGAACATAGGCAACAGCCGGGCGGAATCCATCCGCCTTAGCTGCTACATCGACGGCGAACGGACACACACGGTTTTCCTCAACGGCATAAGCCCGAACACCAGCCTGGTTAATTATTTTACCTGGAAGGCCGAAGCCGGCGAACATATTTTCAGGGCGGTCGTCGATGACGATGACAACATCGCCGAGACCAACGAGGACAACAACGAAAGTATTTATGCGTTTTCCGTCCTTGCCCCAGACCTCATCTTTGACGATATCACCTGGTCACCGGAAAACCCGTCCATGGGCGAAGAAGTCATTTTCGATATCACGATAAAGAACCAGGGCAACAAAAGGGCCGGCAGCTCAAGTATGTGCTTGTATATCGACGGCAAAACCTACGGTTACCGCCCGGTCCCGGCGCTGGAAGCCGGGGATAACTGCACAACGAGCTGGTCCTGGACAGCCGTAACCGGCTCACACGATTTCCGGATAATAGCCGACTATCTCAAACAGGTCAAGGAAAGCAACGAGGATAACAACCAGCGGGAGGTAACCTGCACCACCGCCACGCCCGACCTTATCGTCAACTCCGTAACGTGGTCGCCGCAAAGTCGCTCGGCTACCAGTGAGGTAACTTTTACCGTGACCGTAAAAAACCAGGGAAGCGGTAAATCCGATATTTCGCTCCTGGCTTTTTACGTGGATGATGTCTGCCGGAAGTCGATTAATATACAGCAGCTTAGCGTCAATGCTACGGCCACGGCAACTTTTGCCCATCTGGTCGGGGCAAACAGTCATACCTTTAAGGCATTTATCGATGCCGGGGAAGACGTCACGGAGAGTGACGAGACCAACAATACCCTGGAAGCTGCCCTGACCGCCCTTGACCCAGACCTTACTGTTCACAGTATATCGTGCTCGCCGGCGCAGCCTTTGAAGGCACATAAAATGGTCTTCAATATAACCGTCAAGAACCAGGGGACAAAAACGGCGGATGTGGCTGATGTTTCCCTGTACGTCGAAGAGGCCGTAAAACTATCTTCAAGTCTATCATTGATTCCCGCCGGCGGAACGGCCACGGCGGTAATTGCGTGGCTGTCAATAGAGGATTCGGTCGACATCAGGGTGGTCATCGACGAAGATAATATCATTTATGAAAGCGATGAATCCAACAATGAGCAGACGATGACGGTAACCTTTACCGACCCCACGCCGGAGGCAGACCTGATTGTCCAGGGAATTACCTGCACGCCGGCAAACCCGTCAATCGGCGACACGGTCACGATTACTTCTGCCATCAAGAACCAGGGCTCCGGAACGGCGAGTCCTTCCCACGTTGCGTATTACATCGACGACATACTTGTTCAGACCGTGTACATCAACCAGATAGACGTGGGCGCCACTGCGACGAATAACGCCGCCTGGACCGCCACGGCCGGGGCCCACATTATAAAGGTAACCGCAGATTATAACGACAGCGTCTATGAGACCAATGAAGCCAATAACGAATTGTCCGCAGACCTTCAGGTGTTTTCCCCGGACCTGGTTATCCAGCGTATAGACTGGTCGCCGCTGGTACCGCAAGCAGGAGATAACATCACATTTACACTAACCGTTAAGAACCAGGGTAATCTCAAGGCCGGGACTTCATACGTAAGCTACTACGTCGACGGTCTCTACCGGGGCAATCATAATATTGGTAATATCTACTCCGGGGCTACCGCCACCAAGACGTTCAACTATACTTTCCCGCCGGATTCCCGCAGCTTCAGGGCGGTCCTCGATAAGGCGGATGAGGTGACGGAAAGCGATGAATCCAATAATGAAAGAACGGTGCTTTTCCCCACCCCCGACCTTACCATCGAGTGGATTACCTGGTCGCCGGCCGAGCCGTCGGAAAACTGCACGGTGACCTTCGGGATAACCGTCAGGAACAGCGGCGACGGCCCGACAGACCCATCCGACCTTGATTGCTATATCGATGATACTCTCCAGAAGCGGATCCCCATGAGTTCTATCGCCGGCGGCGCCACGGCCGCCGGGAGCTTTACCTGGTATGTTACCTCCGGTGAACATGTCTTCAGGGCAATCACCGATAGCGGCGACCGGGTCACGGAGACCGACGAGACCAATAATGAAAAGACCGTCAACCTGCCGTTCCCCGGCGAAACTGTAGAGGTCACGCCCGAACCGGAAAATCCCGCGGAACCCGCTGCGGCGGAAGTCCCGGAAACGGAACAGCCGGAAACGGTCATTGAAGCAGAGGAAGTCGCCGTCGAAATGGAAGAAGACTTACCCGCCGGTAACGTGACCGGGGAGCAGGACATAGCGGCCAACATCTCCGAGGAGCCTTCGACCGGCTGGCGGGATATCCTTATGAACAAATCCATTATCTTCGGCGGGGCGGCGCTGGGACTGGCGATTCTCGCCGTGCTGCTGGTACTTCGCCGACGTTCCCGGAAAGCCTGATATTATGTCAGGCTTATTCCCCGCCACATCGCGCCGTTCACAGTCCGCCCTCCCACTGTAATTCTTGCGCACCCACTCTTAAACATTCCTGACTTCATGAGCACCTGCCAAACAGCCCCCGAATATTAATCAGATTTTAATATTTGGCTGTTATCCTTTTTGTAGAAAATCAATCAAAAGGAGGCAACGCAATATGTGGCGAAGCAAGAAATTCATTATCACCGTGCTGCTGACTGTTGTAGTCCTGGGCGGAATTCTGGGCGGTTTTGCCGTGGCCAATGCCGACGACGAGGATACCACCCCTCCCCCACCGGGAAACGCAGGTTTCCTCGAGAAGGTAGCGGAACTCTATGAGAAGAGAACAGGAGTCGCCATCAACCCGGATGAACTGCAAAACGCCTTTAACGATGCCCGGGAGGACCTGGGAAATCAGGCACGCGAATGCTTTCGCGAGAGACTGCTGGAAGAAGGCAAGGTAACGCAGGAACAGCTCGATGAGTTTGACAAGTGGATGTCCGAGCGACCCGACCTGGCTTCCGACGAATTCAAGGAGTGGCTGGATTCCAACCCGGGTCTCAATCTACCGTTCGGACCGCATAGCTGGGACGACGAAAGGCCTTTCAGCAAGGTGTTCCGGCACTTCCGCGGGTTCCATAAAGGGCCGGGCGGCGGCCTCGGCGGCTGGTGCAACCCGGACGCTGCGGAATAATAGCCTGATAGCACCACAAAAGAATAACTCATACCACCCGGGAGGAGGGGGATATCCCCCTCCTCCTCTTTTTCACAATTTCTTAACATTTGTGTTATAACATTATATGAAAGCCTTTTCAGGAGGGGATTAGCGTGTCCGGGAAAAGAGTGCTGGTAGTCGATGACGATATTAAAACGGTGGAACTGGTCAAGCTCTACCTGAACCGCGACGGCTACCGCGTTCTCACCGCCTACGACGGCAACGAAGCCCTGGAGCTAGCCCGTAAAAACCAGCCGGACCTTATCGTGCTGGACTTAATGCTGCCGGGCATCAATGGACTCGATATCTGCCGCATCCTGCGGCAGGAATCTGAAGTGCCCATCATCATGCTCACCGCCCTGACGACCGACGATGACAGGCTTAAGGGTCTGGAACTGGGTGCCGACGACTACGTAACCAAGCCCTTCAGTCCCCGGGAACTGGCGGCCAGGGTACGGGCGGTCCTGCGGCGGATTCCGGGAGAACGCGGGCCGGACAAGATTGAGCACGGCGACCTTACGGTCAACTTCCTGAAACATGAGGCTTTCCTCGAAGGAAAACCCCTTAACCTCACGCCGATAGAATTTAAGGTGCTGGGTGCCCTCGTGAAAGAACCGGGGCGCGTATTCAGTCGGGCGCAGATTATCGAAAAGGCACTCGGTTATGACTTCGACGGCTTCGACCGCACCATAGACGTTCATATCCTCAATCTGCGGCGGAAACTGGAACTGGACCCCCGCCACCCCAGGTACATTAAAACGGTGTACGGAGCCGGCTACAAGCTCATGGAGGCAGAGGGTGATACATAGTCTGAATTTCCGCCTCCTGGCTTCCTTCGCTCTGGTGATAATCGTCATCATCGGCTCCATGTTTTTGTTCGCCTACCATACCACGCGCAGTGAAATCGGTCGTATCGGGGAGCGCATGGAACAGGCGCAGAACCGAAGAATAGAAATGGAGCTTTCCCGCTATTACCAGTTCACCGAGTCCTGGGAAGACGTCCAACCCCTCGTCAAACAATGGAGCAACCTTTCCGGCCGGCGGATTATCCTGACGGATATTGAAGACAAGGTGGTGGCAGACTCTAACGAAGAGTTCCTGGGGACGATTTATACCGATGCAACACAGCAGGGCCAGCCCATGCTGCCGATGATGGGAACGGATATTATCGGCACGCTCCACATCAGCCAGGGAGAATCGCCGGATATCAGCCGCGCCGCGTTACAGATTACCTACGGCTCCATAGGACGTTTCTTTGTCTGGGCGGGGCTGCTGGCGGTGGCTATCGCCCTGCTGCTGACTTTTTTCCTATCGCGCCGCATCCTGGCGCCGGTCAAAGCCCTTAGCGACGCCGCCAGGGAGTTCGGGAAGGGGAACTTTTCCCGCAGGGTCGAGCTTAAAACCCGGGGAGAGGTGGGCGAACTCGCCCAATCCTTTAATTCCATGGCGGAAAACCTGGAAAACACGGAACGCTTAAGAAGGAACATGGTGGCCGATATCGCCCACGAATTGAGGACTCCCCTGTCCAACCTCGGGGGCTACCTGGAAGCAATCAACGATGGGGTAATCAAGCCGGATGAAAAGGCTTTCCGCTCCCTTAACGAGGAGGCACAAACACTATCCCGCCTTATCGACGACCTCCAGGAATTGAGCATGGCCGATGCCGGCGAACTCAAGCTGATAAAACAGCCGCAGGATATTGCGCGGCTGATTGAAGAAACGGTAACCGCCCTGCAACCCAAGGCTGCCGCTAAAGGTCTGGCAATGTCTACCGACCTGCCGGACAAACTGCCGAAACTGAACGTGGACTCGCACCGCATCAGGCAGGCCCTGCATAACCTGCTGGATAACGCGACGGCCCATACCGGCAAGGGAGGACAGATAAAGATTGCCGCCCGGCACCATAACGATGAGGTGGATATCAGCGTGGCTGATACCGGCGAAGGCATACCCCCGGAAGACCTGCCCATGATATTCGAGCGTTTCTACCGCGTGGACAAGTCCCGCACCAGGTCCACGGGCGGCAGCGGACTGGGTCTCACCATCACCAGGCGCCTGGTGGAAGCCCACGGCGGCGGCATTACCGCGGAAAGCCGGCCGGGAGAAGGTAGTACCTTTACAATTACTCTCCCGGTTGAAAAAGTACCCAATGATTAAATATTATCTTAATAGTTATACGGCATAATTGATGCAAAGCATTTTACGAAAAATATACAGTTATGATTACCAAGAAGTATACAGGAGAATAATATGAAAGTCATCAGATTACTACTGGCAGTTACTGTTCTGGGCGCTGTTACGGTCGGACTGCTGGGGTGCAGCGAGCCGACGGAGGAAGTAAACGCCGAGAACCAGATAGTCCCCGTGACACGCGGCGATATTACCCTGGATATAACGGCCGCCGGCAACCTCGCTTTATCACACATGGAAGACCTTGCAGTCGACCTTTTCTACGGGCAATCCGGGACTACCGGAACAAAAGGTACCATCGGCGAGGTGCTGGTAGAAGAGGGGGATACCGTTACGGAGGGACAGGTAATGGTTACGGTGGACAGGGATGAATGGGACGACCAGCTTAGCGCCCTCGAGGACCTGGTAACCACCAAGGAACGCGCGCTGGTCACGGCGCAAATCAATCTGAAAACCGCAGAACAAAACGTGAAGAACACCCGGGACACCATCGCCGCCAGGGAACTGGCAGTGCTCAACGCCCAGATAAGCCTGGACCAGGCAATAAACAACCTGGCGGCGGGCGTTTCAGCCATCGACTATAATGCAGTGCTTGCCGCATTGAGAAAAGCCAGGACATGGTACACCTACGTTACCACCGGCCTGGCACAGTCCAATAGCCTGGACCCTGACGAATATCTCCTGACCCTCGAGCAGGCGGAGGAAAGACTGGAGGTAGCGCAGACTAATTACGATAATCTATTATCCGGATACGAAAGCAACGAGCTCTCCATCAAGAAAAAGCAGGTGGAATCGGCCGAGTTGTCCCTGGCTGCCGCCGAGGAAGACCTTGCCGACGCCAGAAATGACGTGTCTCTCAAGGAGCTAAGCCTTACGCTAAGTCAGGGCAATCTCCAGGACGCTGAAAAAGCACTGGAAGATGCGAAGGAAGACCTGGAAGAAGCCCGGAGTAAAAGCCCGGAGATTAAAGCGCCCTTCGATGGCTTTATCACGGCAGTATACGTGGAAAGCGGCGACGAGGTGGTGAACGGTACTTTAGCCGTCCAGATTGCCGACCCCACCAGGTTCGAGGCGGATATCCTCGTCAGCGAGATGGACATTATGCAGGTGAAGCTCGGCGGTGATGCTGTGGTGGAGGCGGACGCCCTTTCCGGTATGAGTTTCCCCGCCAATGTAACCCATATCGCCCCGACCGCCACCATACAGTCGGGCGTGGTAAATTATGCGGTCAAGGTAGAATTACTATCGACAACGCCGGAAGGGGGGGGAATGCCGGCGGCGTTCGATTTTACCGAAGGAGAACTGCCGCCCTTTTTCCAGATGGCCGTGGATGCAGGTAGGATGACGCGGGAAGAAGCCGAGGAGCTGATAAAGCAGGGCCCGCCCGAGGGTTTTGAGCCACCGGAGGGTGGTTTCGGACCACCGCCTGAAGGCTTCGAGTTCCCGGAGGGGATGGAAGTCCCCGCGGCATTCGGCGGTGAACCGGGGACTCAGCTACCGGCGATAGCGGCAGAAGATATACAGCTTAGAGAAGGGCTGACCGTTACCGTATCCATCATCATTGCCGAAAGCATCGACGTGCTGCTGGTGCCTAACAGCGCCCTCACCCCGGAAGGGCTACAAAGCTATGTTGAAGTCGTTACCGGCACCGGCGGGACCGAAAAACGCGCCGTGGAGACCGGCATCAGCGACTACCAGTACACCGAGATTACCGACGGGCTCACCGAAGGTGAAGAGATAATCGTCCCGGCGGGAACGGTAATAGCAACATCCTCGGACGACGAGCGGCCAAGAATGGGGCTCTTCGGGCCGCGATAGTAACGGAGACCTAACATATGATTAAACTAGAAAATATCGTAAAAAAATACGCGATGGGCAAGGGAGAGTTGACCGTGCTCAAGGGGATTAACCTTGAAATCAAGCAGGGCGAACTGGTGGCTATCATGGGCCCGTCCGGCTCCGGGAAGACAACCATGCTCAATCTCATCGGCTGCCTGGACGTTCCCACATCGGGCAGCTACCGCCTGGAAGGCAAGGAGGTCAGCCGCTTGAATGGACGAGAACTGGCGCGCATCAGGGGACAGAAGATAGGCTTTATCTTCCAGACCTTTAATCTGTTATCCCGCCTGACGGCGCTGGCCAATGTCGAGCT
>CAYPYL010000021.1:0-10817 GCA_964414605.1 uncultured Dehalococcoidaceae bacterium | reverse complement strand
CCTGGGCTATTTCTTATGGGCTTGGGTGGCGGTTTATCTGTTCCCATATTTTATCTCTTTGGATTATTCTTAAATTTCATAGTTCTCCTGTGGGGCTGCTGGATGAAAAAGCGCTCATATGCTTGGGTTCTCATAAACTTCATACCATTCGGTTGGATTATCTTCCTCTGCCTTGAGAACAAGAGGGAACAAAAGCGATTGACTTAGCTTTATTAGTGGTGATTCAATGCTTGAAGTAAAATACAAACTTCTCATAATTATAGCCTGCTTACTATCTTTAACAATACTCCTGCCTGCTTGTAACAGAAGTTCAGAAAAAGAAGATGCTGTCATCACCACAGAGCCAGCTCTTGAAACTGAGGTTACAAGTTTAGAACAAGAGGAGATTATCACCTTCACTCAACAGGTTCTTGAGATTGAAGCAAAGCGGAGTGAATTAATAGATTATTTTGCAAGCTACCAAACAATAATTTCTCAAATGGAGTGGCTAGTTGGGATGTTCTTTCTTGACGGGGTTCCACAAGGTTTTGACGCATCAAAAAATTTACCCAAAACTGACATTGAGGGAATGACATCTTTAAGAAAGAGCCTTCTATTTCTAGATTGCCCACATTCTCTGCAATCTGTTAAGGATATCTTCATTCATATCTACTCCTCGGAAATTGAGTTAGTTGAGCGTCAACTTAAAGGTGAAGAATATTTATCCGAACCTCCCTATGGACCTCCTGTACCATATTTCATTAAATCAATGTTAGTATTGCCTCCAGTTAATCAATATAATGTTGAGTTGTGGCTGGAAGAATATGATTCAGATTCTGCATTCTTGATGAAGCATCCTTGGGTGGAACTTCAACTATTACGTATAGAAGTCTATACACGCTGGGCTGAAATTCTCCGTGAGTATGGCATTGTACCTGCACAAGAGAGATTTACTGAGTTGGTCGGTAGATAGAGCTTTAATAACCTTGCCTCACCTGTTCTACTTTTGTTAACTGTCATCGGTTTGCCCAATAAGGTGGTGGGATATTCAGGTCGGTTAATCATATTGGGGGGTGGGAAGGGAAGGGCTTTTAACCCCGCAGGGTCGCACCGAGTTCGGCGTTCAGTCGCTTCAGGATTTGCTCCTCCACCTTGTTGACTTCTTCATCGGTAAGGGTGTGCGTCGGCGACTGGTAAACGAGGCGGTAAGCGAGTGATTTTTTACCCGCGGCTACCTGCTTTCCGGAATACACGTCGAAGAGGATGACCTCGCTGATCAGTGAGAAACTCTGGATGATATCCATGATTTTCCGGTGGGTCACCCCGGCGTCAACTACCAGGGCAAGGTCCCTGATGGTGCCCGGGAAGCGCGGTATCGCCCGGAACATCTCGTGGCTCATCGCGAACGGCAGCAGCGCGGAAACATTGATTTCGAACAGGCATACCGGGCCTTCTACCTCGAAGGCATCGGCTACGTGGGGATGAAGCTCGCCGATAACGCCCAGTTTAACCTTCATGTCCTTTTCCTCGATAACTATGGCGGCCTGCCGGGCGGGATGAAGTCCCTCGTCGCTGCTTTTTTCGAAGCCGGCGCTTACGTTCAGGTGTTCGAGCAGGCCCTCTACGATTCCCTTGACATCGTAAAAGCCGAAGGTACCGCCGCTACCCAGCCATGACCTTTCCACCCTTGGTCCGCACATGATTCCGCACAGTATCTCCAGTTCGGTGGGCAGGTCGTTTTCCCGGGGCAGGTATATCTTGCCCACCTCGAAGATCAGTATGCTGCCGTCTTCATGCCTGCGGTTAGAGGCAAGGGTAGATAGCAGGCTGGCGCGCAGGTTCGGGCGCAAGTATTCCTGGTCGGCGGTCAGCGGCTTAACGATGCGTAAAGGCAGCGGCTCCGGGGGTCGCGGGTCCGGCAGCAGGTTGCTTAACGCTTCGAGACTGATTAGCGAATAAGTGATTATTTCCTGGAAGCCGTAGCCCACCAGGCATTGTCTTATTTGCTTCTTCAGGCCGAGGACCGGTTCCGGGTGCTGCTGGGGTATCGGGTCGTTCATCATTGTTGTGGGAATCTTATCGTAGCCGATGATGCGGGCTACTTCCTCGATGAGGTCCACGTCGTACTTGATGTCGCTGCGCCAGTAGGGCGCTTTAACGGATATCTTCGAGCCTTCCGCCGCGCACTCGAAGCCCAGCGAGGTCAGCGATTTGACGATGCGGTCCCGACTGACGCTTATGCCGATAACGCGTTTTACTTTCTCCGGTGCCAGGGTAATGGGTTCGGTTTCTTTCTTACCGGGGTAATTATCGATGATGCCCCTGGTGACTTTCCCCCCACCCAGCTCCGCGATAAGCTGGGTGGCATGGCGTAGGGCCGGGATGGTCATTCCGGGGCTGATGCCCCGCTCGAACCGCATCGAGGCTTCGCTTGTCAGTCCCAGGTGGTGGCTCGTGTGATGAATACTGGTCGCTTTGAAGCTGGCGGCTTCCAGGAGGATGGATGTGGTGCCTTCGGTAACCTCGCTGTTGAGACCGCCCATGACCCCGGCGATGGCCACGGTCCCGTCGCCGTCGGCTATGGTAAGCATGTCGTTGGTGAGTTTCCGCTCCTCTTCATCCAGTGTATAGAAGTCTTCGCCCTCGGCGGCCCGGCGCACGATTATTTTCTTTTTTCGCAGGGTATCATAGTCGAAGGAGTGCAGGGGCTGTCCGTACTCAAGCATGACGTAGTTGGTAATATCGACGATGTTGTTGATGGGTCGCTGGTCGCAGGCGATGAGCCGCTCCTGAAGCCAGGGGGGAGATTCGGTTATTTTTACATCGGTGATGAGGCTGGCACAGTACCGGGGGCAGAGGTCAGGGTCGTCGATTTCTATAGTTATCTGTTTATCAATAGCGTCGCCGGTCTCCCGGTACTCTATTTCCGGGATATGCATCTCCTGTCCGCTCAAGGCGGCGACTTCCCGGGCGATGCCCACCACCGAAAGGCAGTCGGGGCGGTTGGGGGTGATGTCAACGTCGAAAACGGTATCGCCCATGTGTTCCGCCAGCGGCTTCCCGATTTCCGCATCGGCCTCAAGTACCAGGATGCCTTCGTGACTTTCAGATATGCCCAGCTCTTTTTCGGAGCAGATCATGCCGCAGGAAACAACGCCGCGAATCTTGGCCTGCTTTAACTCCTCCACCTCGCCGTTATAGGGATTTATCAGGCGCGCACCGATGCTCGCGAACGCTATTTTATCGCCGGTATTCAGATTGGGGGCGCCGCAGACGACTGTTTCCTGCCCGGTCCCCAGGTCTACCGTTGCCAGCCGGAGCCGGTCGGCATTGGGGTGGGGGTTGATAGCCGTTATCTGACCGATAACGACGTTCTCCCAGCCGCCGCCGGTGGAGATAATCTCCGCTACCTCGAACCCGGCCATCGTCAGTCTATCGGCGATTTCCGCCGCGGGCAGGGTAACGTCCACGTAGTCTTTAAGCCAGTTTAAAGGTACCTTCATTTATCCTTCCTAGAATTTCCTCAAGAATCTAAGGTCGTTGTTAAAATATAACCGAATATCATCAATACCGTAACGCAGCATATGCGGCCTCTCCACGCCTATCCCGAAGGCGAAGCTGGTGTACTCTTCCGGGTCGATGCCGGCCCGCCGCAGAACGTCCGGGTGGGTCATGCCTGCGCCCAGTATTTCTATCCAGCCGGAGTTCGCGCAGAGACGGCAGCCGCTGCCCCGGCAGACAATGCAGTCGATAGCCATCTCCACGCCGGGCTCTACGAAGGGGAAGTAATCGACGCGGAAACGCACTTTCCTGTCCTCGCCGAAGTAGCGGCGGGCGAACTCGTAAAGCGTCCCCTTGAGGTCGGCCATGGTAATGCCTTTATCCACGGCGATTCCGTCGATTTGCGTAAACATGGGTACGTGGGTGGCATCGCTGGCTTCATAACGGAAGAGCCTGCCCGGTTCGACAGCCCGTATCGGCGGTACCATGTTTTCCAGAGTGCGGGCGGTGACCGCCGTGGTGTGGGTACGCAGTAAAGACTGTCTTTTGCCTTTCGGCGTATCTACCCAGAAGGTGGACATGGAGTCGCGGGCGGGGTGCTCGGCGGGGATGTTCAGCGCCTCGAAATTATAATAGTCCCATTCCACGTCGGGGCCTTCGATTACCTGGAAACCCATCGAAACGAATATCTCGCACATTTCTTCGATAGTCTGGGTAATCGGGTGCAGGTGCCCGACCGGGTAAGGTCGACCCGGCAGGCTGATGTCGATGGATTCTCCGGCAGCCTCCGATTTTATTTGAGCGTCGCGGAGTGCCTGCCCTTTCTGTCCGGCGCTGTTTTCCAGGAGTGCTTTAAGCTGGTTGGCGGTGGCCCCTACGGCTTTCCTTTCTTCTATCGATAAAGCGGAAAGGCTGCGCAATATCTGTGTCAGCGGGCTTTTCTTGCCCAGGTAACGGACACGCCACGATTCCAGGTCTCTGGCATCGCCGATGCCATCCAGCTGCTTGAGGGCTTCCGCCTTAATTTCTTCGATTTTTTTTATCATTATTTTTCGCCTGTTAAAAATATCCCCTTCCTTTGTTGAAGGGAAGGGGAACGAAGTATGACCTGTTTCGGTGGGGTCTGTTTTATTCCTGGCCTTTCCCTCCAACGAGAGTTACCAGGCTGCTAAAGCTTTCTGGCTCCCTGACGGCCATATCGGCCAGCATCTTCCGGTTTATGTCCATGCCGGACTTCTTCAGTCCGTCCATGAATTTGCTGTACGTTATTCCCCGGGCGCGGCAGGCAGCGTTGACGCGCAGAATCCAGAGTCGCCTCATGTCTCCCTTTCG
Source organism: uncultured Dehalococcoidaceae bacterium (assembly GCA_964414605.1). GTDB lineage: Bacteria > Chloroflexota > Dehalococcoidia > Dehalococcoidales > RBG-16-60-22 > JAFGPF01. The sequence goes on along the minus strand of CAYPYL010000021.1, from coordinate 6,005 downwards.
CTCGCGCCGGTGGAAATAGGCGTAGCTCAACGACTTTATCATGGACTCCCTGGCGCGTTTGATGAGGCGGTGCTTGGTGCCCCGGTGGCCCTTGGTCATGGCCAGTACTTTTTTATGTCGCTGGTGTGAGGTCACCCCTCTTTTTACTCTGGGCAAGTGACGGTTCCTCCTGTCTATTTAACCCCGTAGGGTATCAGCCGGGATATACGTTTACGGTCGCGGGGGTTTAGTTCTATCATCTCATCGAACTGGCGCCGCACGCGCTTGGCTTTCTTGGTGCGCAGGTGACTTTTCGGCCCCTTGACACGCATAATCTTACCGGTTCCCGTAATATGAAAACGGCTCTTGGCGCCTTTATGCGTTTTGAGTTTTGGCATTCTCTGTTTCCTTTTCTTCCTCTTTTACTTTAGGTTTGGAACTGACCGGGGCCAGGATAATATCCATCCTTCTCCCCTCCATTATCGGCTTTCTTTCCAGCGAGGAGACATCATTTAACCTCTCCGCCATCCTCTGCAGGATTTTCCAGCCCAGGTCAGGGTGCGTGATTTCACGCCCCCGGAACATCAATGTTACTTTAACCTTATCGCCGTCAATCAGCAGCTTCTTGGCCGTCCTGGCTTTGGCTTCAAAATCGTGAACACCTATCTTGGGTCGCATGCGAATTTCCCTTAATAATGAGACCTTCTGGCTTTTTTTCGCCTGCTGCTCTTTCTTCTGCTGTTCGTATTTAAACTTACCGTAATCAAGCAGGCGACACACGGGAGGTACTGATGTTGGCGCTACCTCCACGAGATCCAGGTTATGCTTTCTTGCCGTCTCTCGTGCCTGAACCAGGGGCATGATACCGAGTTGCTCTCCCTTATCCCCAACCAGGCGAACTTCTTTAGCGATTATTCGCTCGTTGACACGAAGTTGCTTAATTATGTTCTTTTAAACCTCCTCCAAGTACAGGTATCCTACGAACAAAAACTATACCACATTCTCGTGGTGAAATCAACTCCCCGAACGTGAGAAAGCGGCATCGCCTGTAATTTTACACTTTATCGGCGATTTCCTTTGCCAGGGTATCCAGGAAGTCGGACAGCGGCTGGGCGGGTAACTGCTCGCCGCTGCGGGGCCGTACGGAGACGGTATTATCCGCCACCTCTTTATCCCCGATGACAACCATGTAGGGTATCTTTTCAAGTTGAGCCTGCCGGATTTTCAGGTTCATTCTCTCGGAGCGGTCGTCCAGCTCGACCCGTACGCCACGGCCCTTCATTTCTTTTTCGACCTTGCGGGCGTGCTCCAGGTGGCGGTCGGCTATCGGGATTATCTTGACCTGCACCGGCGCCAGCCATAACGGGAAAGCCCCGGCGTAATGCTCGATGAGCAGCCCGAAGAACCGCTCCCAGGCGCCGAGCAGGGCGCGATGTACCATGTAGGGTCGGTGCTCCTTGCCGTCGGTGCCCACGTAGACCATATCGAACCTTTCCGGCAGATTGAAGTCGAACTGGATGGTGGTCGCCTGCCATTCGCGCCCGATGGCATCCTCTATCTTGATATCGATTTTCGGCCCGTAAAAAGCGCCACCGCCTTCATCGACTTCATAGGGGAGCTTGCTATCATCAATCACCCTCCGCAGGGCTTCCTGCGCGTCCTTCCACATATCCTCGCTGCCGATAGAACCGGCGGGACGCGTGGAGAGGTAGACCTTAAACTTGCGGAAGCCGAATGTCCGCAGCATATAAAGCGAAAAGCGGAGAACCTCGGAAATCTCGTCGTTCATCTGCTCCGGCGTGCAGATGATATGGGCGTCGTCCTGGGTAAGGCCGCGTACCCGCATGAGACCGAGCAGCACGCCGCTGCGTTCGTAGCGGTAAACGGTACCCAGCTCCGCCCAGCGAAGCGGCAGTTCGCGATAAGACCTTATCTGTGACTTATAGACAAGTATATGGAACGGGCAGTTCATCGGCTTGAGGTAGAACTCCTGCTCGTCGATGGTAATGGGCGCGTACATGTTCTCGGCATAATGGTCGAGGTGGCCGCTGATTTCCCACAGCTTGCTCAAGCCGATATGCGGCGTGTATAAAATTTCATAGCCATTGGCGAAGTGTTCCTGCCGCCAGAAGTCCTCTACGACAGTGCGGATGCGCCCGCCCTTGGGTGTGTAGATGACCAGTCCGCCGCCGATTTCTTCGGGCATCAGAAAGAGGTCCAGTTCCCTGCCCAGCTTGCGGTGGTCGCGCTTTTTAGCCTCTTCTATCAGGGACAGGTGCTCGTCCAGTTCTTTCTGGCTTTCGAAGGCGGTGCCGTAAATCCTCTGCAGCATGGGGAAGCGCTCGTTGCCCCGCCAGTAAGCCCCGGCGATGTTGGTCAGCCTGAATGCCTTGATTTCGCCGGTCGATTTTACATGGGGTCCGCGGCACAGGTCGATGAAGTTGCCCTGCTCGTAGATGCCTACCTTGTCGTCCGGAATTTCATCAATAAGTTCCAGCTTGTAGGCCTGCGAGGCGAACAGCTTTTTGGCTTCCGCCTTGGTTATCTCGCGGTGGTTGAAGGGTAAATCCGCCCCGATTATCTCGCGCATTTTCTCTTCGATTACGGGCAGGTCTTCGGGCGTCAGCGTGCGCGGCAAATCGAAATCGTAATAGAAGCCGGTTTCTATCGACGGGCCGATGCCGAATTTGGCGTCCGGGAACAGGGACAGCACCGCCTCGGCCATGACGTGGGAGGCCGAGTGGCGCATGGTTTCAAGTCGATTTTCTGTACTCACAAGTCAATTATATCAGCGTTCAGCTACGAACGCAATGAGGTTTCCTGCCCAAGGGGCATACAGCCAACAGTACTTTTACATCCCCGTTTTTCCTATGCTACACTACATCGTGTCCCGCTCCATTAAGAAAATCTTCCCCATCCTGGGTTTGTCCATCTTTTCCTCCATGGTTGGTATCGGCATCATAGCGCCCCTGCTGCCCATATACGCTAAAAATCTGGGCGCCACCGGTATCTGGATTGGCGTCATCTTTGCCGGTTACGCGATTTCCCGCACGTTTATCCTGCCTTTCGCCGGCAGGCTGTCGGACCGACGCGGTCGCAAGCGGATTATGACCGGCGGACTGCTTACCTTCACCGTGACCTCTTTCGTCTATGTACTCGCGAACGACGTGTTCAGCCTGCTGGCAATACGGCTGTTGCAGGGCGCAGCTTCCGCCTTCGTTCAGCCTGTTGCCCAGGCCTATATCGGCGACCTTGCCCCGGAGGGTGAAGAAGGGAGATGGATGGGGTTTTTCAATGCCACGTTCCTGTTGGGCTGGGGCTGCGGCCCCCTCATGGGGGGTATATTGACCGATTATTTCGGGATGGATTCCGCATTTTACGTCATGGGCGGTCTCAACGCGCTGGCTTGTGTGGGCGTAGCTATCTTCCTGCCGGAAGTCGCCGGTCGTGAACAACAGGCCGTTCCCAAGTCTTCCTACATGGACATGATGCGGAGTAAATTGAGCCGGGGGCTTTTCAGCTTCCAGATAGGCAACGCATCACACCGGGGCGTTGTACAGTCTTTCATTCCCATCTTTGCGGGACTTTCCATTGGCCTTAAACCGTCCCTTATAGGGATGATATTGTCCGTACTTGTCCTGGGGGCCGGCGTGGTGCAGATATTCAGCGGCAGGCTCGCCGACAGGTTCAACAGGCGGCTGATCGTGATTCTCGGCAGCATCGGCATACTAGTCTCGATGGCACTGATTCCCCAGGCCGTCGGCTTCTGGTCGCTGATGGCTTTTCTGGCTATCGCCATTGCCGGGGACGCTTCGGCTTTGCCATCCGCTTCCGCTCTCGTAATCGACGAGGGGAGGAAATACGGCATGGGTGCTTCCATGGCTGTATTCAATATGGGTATGGGAGTGGGTATGTCCATCGGGCCGATTCTGGCAGGACTGGCGGCCGATTTACTGGGTGTTGATTTCGCCTTTTACTTTACGGCGGCGGTTATGCTTGTTTGTACTGTTGCCTTCGGTCAGTATACCCGCCGTATGCCCGCCTAGCCGCCCCGCCTTTTTAAGCGGTTTTCGATAAAACTTACCAGGAAAAGGAGGCAGGCGCTCGCCGCCAGCGCCCCGAGGTCCAGGTACCTTATATCCGCCAGCTTGCTGACAATCCCTAAAGCCCCGCCGCCGATAAGCGCCGCCAGCGCCCCCGAAGCGGTTACCTTGAGCCTGTTCTTGAAGAACCCGGCCATTACCGGCAGAATGACCCCGCAGGTATAGACCGTATAGGCGAACAGCAGGGCGCTGATGATGCCCTCGAGCAGCAGAGCCACCATCAGCGAGATAATACCCAGCGCTATTATCAGCCAGCGGGAGCGTAGCAGGACGTTCTTTCGCCCGGATGAAGCGCGGAAGCGGCCGATGATATCCACGGTGAGGATAGTGCCGGCGCTCAAGAGGGTGGTGTCCGCCGATGACATCATGGCGCAGAGCAGCGCCGCCAGGACGATGCCGCCGATTAGCGGCGAAAATACCTCGCTGACGACCGTCGGGAGGGCCTGCTCCGCCGCTATTTCCGGGAAAAGCACGGCGGCCCCCATGCCGATTAACGTGACGGCGAAGGCTATAGGAATGATAAGTCCCGCCGTCCACAGCGAGGATGACCGCGCCGTGCCGGCGTCTTTAGAGCAGAATATCCGGGAATATATGTCCGGCCCGACCACATAGGTTAGTCCCACCACCAGCAGCAATGACGCAAGGTCTGCCCCGCCGAACTGTACGCCGACGGGGAAAGCGAACATATCCGCCGGCAGGGAGCTTTGCAGTCCTTCCCATCCCCCCAGGCGTGAAAGCACCATTCCCAACGCGGTAAAAATCCCCACGATAATTATGGCCGACTGAAACAGGTCCGTGCGTATTACGGAATGCTGGCCGCCCAGTACGGTGTAAGTAATAAAGATGCAGGAAAATACCACCATCCAGAGGGTCGGGCTGCCGGTTCCCAGGATGCTCATTACCTTACCGGCGGCGATTATCTGGGCGGCGATGATGCCTACCCAGGCGACGACGATGAGTACCGAGGAAGCCAGGGCTACGCGCCGGTCATACTGCTTTTCTATCAGTTCCGGGAGGGTTAACAGGGCGTATTTTCTGACCCTCCTCGCGAAAAATACCCCCAGCGTTATCAGGCCGATGCTGCCTGCCAGCAGCCACCAGGCGCCGGTCAGGCCCCGCTGAAAGCCGAGTCCGGCCATGCCCACCGTGGCCGACCCTCCGACGACGGTAGCCAGCAGCGAACCCGCGATGAATAATGAAGAGCCTTTTCTCCCCGCCACGAAGAAGTCGTCCGCGCGCCGCGCCTTCCTACGGCTGACCGCTCCGATGATAATCATTATAGCGAAATAGGCGATGATTATTATCAGCTGGGGCATATTCCGGTTCTCCCGGTAGGGGATATTATCTGAAAGAGATGGAAGTGACGGCTTGCCGTTGAGTTCGGGGTTGTTTCCGAGCGGCACATATTACATAAAGCTATTATCTGGTCGGCTTCTCGGTGCCGATAATAGCGATTTCTATCTTCTGCCCGCACTTGGAGCAGGTAACGTTGAGAGTAAGCGGCTGTCGCATCACCCTTTCGGCGACCGCCGATACTATGGAATCGACGTTATCCAGACGCGCGTCCAGCATGTCAATGCGCTGAACGATTCGCTCGATTTCTAACGCGGAATCTTTCTTGTCCGTTTTTGACTCGTCTTTATCCGCCAAAATATCAGGTCCTCTGAATAATAAAGTCAGACTAATTATATGTCTCAAAGAGTGAATATGTCAAAGATGGCGTGGCGGGGCTTGCCGACATGTTGATTTACGGCAGATTGAGAGGTATAATCCTCAATACAAAGTAGGCGCCGCTTAACGTTATCAGAGGAGGGGAATCAAATGGCTGAAAAAGAAGTAGGCAAGGTAATGGACTTCTTCGCCCGTCCGGTAGTTGCTGGAATCGATATGACCGGGACGCTGAAAGTATGGGACAAGATACAC